>JAPXRV010000056.1:0-22622 GCA_033813415.1 Opitutales bacterium
CTATAAAGGAGGCTGCGCGGCGTGCGGGTATTGCGAAGGCGGTGAGCACACATGCGCTGCGGCATTCGTTTGCGACGCATATGCTGGAGGCGGGAACGGATATCCGGACGGTGCAGGATCTGTTGGGGCACCAGAGTGTGGAGACCACCCAAATCTACACCCATGTCATGCGGCGGCCGGGCTTGGGGATCACCAGCCCCATGGATCGCTTGTGATCGGATCGTTGGATCCCCAACCACGAAGGGGAAGAATTCTTCCACATCGCCCTGCGGGCTTACGCCCTTCGCCTGTGGCTCCGGGCACAGACGCCCTGAGCCAGGTCGAAGGGCTACATATTTTCAATGGTGAATCTGCTGTTTTGTGCCAGCAAAACGTATGTGGCCCGAAGGGCTTATAGCGAAGCGAAGCGAGCGATGTTAATGATTCTTTGGTTAACAACGTTCGCCCGCTGGGCCAGCAAGGAAAAGAGCGCGAGCAAGGATGCTCCTCTACTATCGGGACCCGCTTGGCGGAAGTTGAACAGGTTTTCTCACGAAGGCACCAAGGCACCAAGGATGGGATGATGGATTTCTTTGTGAGCTTGGCGCCTTGAGGCGAAGCCGGGCGAGAGATAGAAATTTTTGGACAGGATTAGCAGGATCGACAGGATTGAAAAGGATATGCTCACCACGAAGGGAAGACAGAATCAAAAGCCCAAACCAGACGGAGCCAGTGAGTATCCGGGGTGACGAAATGCGCGGTTTGTCTTAAGTGATCAAACAGCATCCTTTTCCAAGACTCTTTTGCAGTAGGAGTTTAAGCTTTCTCCCCTTTGGGCGGCCCGAATCCATAGCGCCTTATGGGTATCCTGGCTCACCCGAAGAACAAATCTACCGCTGTATTTCCTGTTCGCGGTTGGCTCGGGCAGGGTCACCCCATCTTCGCGAGCTTGCTCTACCCATTCATCGACGACTTGGCAGAGTTCATCATAGACTGCTCTCTCGGACTCCCCGTGAACACCTCCAAACATGAGTCCCGGACATGTACCGATATAGCACCGATCCTGTTCGCTCCACTCAACGACCTTCAAATAGGCATCACTTTTCTTTCTCACATTTTGTCCTTTCGATTGCTTTTTCGACAGCCCGAACCTGATACTTTTTAGCATCGTCTCCGGGATTGCCTGAAATCGTGATCCTGATTCCTTTCGGATGCACAAGATTCCGATGGCTTCCTTTGCCTCCACGATCTGCGAAGCCCCATTTGGCCAATTCAAGAAGGAGCTGTCGAATCTTCTTGGGCATTCTGCAATAGTATCATTGTGATACTGCATCTTGTCAAGTCCTACCACAATCAAAAGCGTCACTTCGGCCAACGCTCAATGAAAAGGGGATATCGACCCGTTGCTCATCCTGTTCATCCTGTCTGTTCCCCTTCATTATTTGCACAGGATCTACAGGATCTACAGGATTGAAGAAGATATGCCTCACGCCAAGCCGCAAAGGCGCAAAGGATGAGGGATTGAAGATCCTTAACCACGAAGATCCGAAGAGCACAAAGGGAAGAGAATTGGATTTCCAATCTGCGGAAATCTGCGCCATCTGCGGATGAGAAGAATTCATTAACATCGCCCTGCGGGCTTACGCCCTGAGCCAAGTCGAAGGGCAGCAGGATTAAAGACGATTTTACCACGGAGCGCACTGAGTACACGGAGGAAGATGGAGATGGAACCACGAACGACACTAAATGCACGAAAGGGGAATGGGCCCGTTGATGGGATGAGGACTCAATGCCGTTATGCCGGATTTGTTATGGACAGGATTAAGAGGATCGCCAGGATGGAAGAAGAGGTTTTCGCGCAGAGATCCGGAGACGCAAAGGGCAAGATATGGGAATCAACCACTGATGATGGACTTCCCTGGAGAGCTTCCCATCAGTGTCTATCAGTGTGCATCAGTGGTTGAATATTGATTTCCTCTTTTCGTGATTTTCGGATCGTTCGTGGTTAACCCTGTTCTTTTACAATAGCCTGTTGGGGAAGCCGTTGGCCGAAGCCATCGTTGTGGGCGAAGCCCATCCTGTCTGTTCCTCTTCAGTTTTGGACAGGATGGACAGGATCTACAGGATTGAAGAAGACTTGTCTCACGCCCGTTTGACGCTGCATGCAGCGTCTTCACTTCCCCCGTCGCTTTTCGAGCTATGGGGGACACGCAAGCCGCAAAGGCGCCAAGGATGAGGGATTGAAGATCCTTAACCACGATGCTCCGGGCGAAGTCGGAGGGCTTCAGGTTTGATGATGAGGGTTGCTCTCTTTTCATGGCCTTCGGCCAATGGGATCAAGATAGGAGCATCGATGTGCACCAACGCGCATCACAAAAAAACCGCTCCCGTGAGGGAAGCGGCCCATCAACCCTAAAACTTGATGTGAATTCGGGCGCCTAGCGTGCCAACCATCCGCCGTCCACTGCCAATGTGTATCCGTGGATGTAGTCTGATGCCTTGGATGCAAGAAAGACCACCGGTCCTTTGAGGTCGTCGGGGGAGCCCCAACGACTTGCGGGGATGCGGTCCAATATGGCCGCATTGCGACTCGGATCGGCGCGAAGGGGCGCTGTGTTATTGGTCGCCATATAGCCAGGAGCGATCGCATTCACATTGATGTTTGACTTCGCCCATTCATTGGCCATGAGGCGGGTTAGGCCCATCACTCCGCTTTTGCTGGCCGTGTAGGAGGGAACCCGAATGCCTCCTTGGAATGACAGCATGGAGGCTACATGGATGATTTTCCCTCCGCTTCCTTGGGCAATCAGCTGTCGAGCTACTGCCTGAGACAGGAAAAAGAGCGTTTTGAGGTTGATGTTCATCACATCATCCCAGTCTTTCTCCGAGAAATTGATCGCATCTTCGCGGCGGATGATCCCGGCGTTGTTCACGAGTATGTCGATTTTTCCAAACTTGGCCACGGTTTGCTCCACGATTCCGGGAATTGGGGCAGTGCTGAGCAGGTTTGCCTGGATGCTTAAATAACGGCGGCCCAACCCTTCAACCAGGGTTTTCGTGTCCGGCAGGTCGTGGCTGTTGGATGCCTCTCTGTCGGCCTTTGCCTTCGTGCCTCCGCTCGATACGCCTACGATGTCTGCCCCAGCCTCAGCTAGTCCGATGGCCATGCCTTGTCCCAGCCCTGTGCTGGCACCAGTGACGATGGCGACTTTTCCGTCTAGACAAAAGTCTTCAAGAGTCATGTTGATTCCTTGGTGTTCGGTTTGCTTATGTGTGTATTGGCTTTAGAGCAAATCTGAGAGAGGAGCAGGGTCCATGTCGTCAAAACGCTGGTTTTCGCCACCCATTGCCCAAACGAATGTGTAAGCCCCGGTTCCGCAGCCTGCGTGAATGCTCCAGGCGGGTGACAATACCGCCTGTTTTTCCTGCACGCAAAGGTGACGGGTTTCCTGCGGATCACCCATGAAGTGGAAAACCATCTGGTCTGGTGCAATATCGAAATACAGGTATACTTCACTGCGGCGTGTGTGGGTGTGTGGCGGCATGGTATTCCATACACTGCCCGTCATCAGCTGAGTGAAGCCCATCACTAACTGGCAGCTCTTGATGCCCTTCTTGTGGATAAACTGGTAGATGATGCGTTCGTTTGATGTGGCAGGAGAACCGAGGTGGAGCTGGTTTGCATCCGCCAGGCTTGCCTTGGTCGTGGGATAGGCTGCATGCGCCGGATAGCTGATCAGATAGAACTGGCTTCCACCCTCGGCTCCACTCGCGAATTGTACGGCCTTTGATCCGCGTCCGATGTAGAGGCATTCCTTCGCTTCGAGGGCGTAGGCTGCACCGTCCACCGTTACGACTCCAGGTTTCCCGAGGTTCATCACGCCAAGCTCGCGGCGTTCGCAGAAGTAGTTGCAACGCAGTTCATCCGCCGCTTCCAGGGCGAGCGGTGTTGCTTCGGGGCAGGCAGAGCCCACGATCACGCGGTCGATGTCACAGTAAGTCAAGACGAGCTCACCCGGGCGGAAGAGGTCTTCCAACAGGAAGCGGTCCCGCAGTTCCATGGTGTCGAGCATTTGGGTTTCTTGTTTGGATGCAACGTATTGGATATTCATAAACTAATGTCGATTGAAGGTTTGTGCCGAAGACCTTTGCCAGCGTGTTTCAGGTTACGAATTAAAGGGGTGCGGGTCAATAGAAAGTTCATTATTGACACGAGAATTCATATATGAAATTAGTAGCGGTATGCCGGACTACACCATTCCCAGTCTCAAAAACGCCTGTCGATTGCTTCAGACTCTCGCTATGGAGACGGAGCCTGCGACGATTGCTGAGCTCGCGGACCGGCTCGCCATTCCACGGAGTACCGCCTTGCGAATCCTTGCCACACTGGAGGAACAACAGTTTGTCCGTCGGATTGGTAAACGTTATCAACTGGGTGTTACATTGATCCCCTTGGGTCGATCAGCCACCGGACAACACACTCAGCGTGAGCATTTTGTTCCGATATTGCAGTGGGTTTCCAAGGAGACAGACGAGACTTGCCACCTGGTTCAACGGGTTGCAGATCATGTGCTGATCCTGCATGTGTGCGAGAGTCCCCATCCTATGAGCGCCCATTCATCTGAAGGGTCTTTGGCGGATTTGTATTGTTCCGCCACCGGAAAGGCGATTCTCGCGCAGATGCCCAGAGCAGATGCCATGAGTATACTTTCACGGATAGAATTGAAGCCCCGGACATCCAAGAGTCTAACCAGTCTCGACGCTCTCAGTGTGGAGTTGGACAAGATTGCCCAACAAGGCTATTCCGTTGACGATCAGGAATACCATGAGGGAATCCGCTGCATGGCTGTGCCTGTGTTATCCGGCGTCGATAGCTGTGTGCACTCCATAGGAATTACTGCGTCAATCTCACGGTTCACGCGCAACCGTTTTGGATCGGTCCATAAAGTGCTAAAAATAGCCAGTGATCAGCTGGAGGGTATATTCCGTCTTCAGCTTCGCAAGTGAGGTCCTGATGGTGGTCGTGCCTTCGGGTCGTGTGTAGGGCTCAACTAGCTGAGGGTCAATAGAATGGCCCATCCCCAAAATGATCCCAATTGTCACCGGAATCTTTCGTTGTGGCCATGGGCTCATCGATTTTCTTGTTGGCTGGCCAGGAGTGGAAGTGTGGTGCATGTAAAACGGATTTACATAATCGACTGTAAGTGAGGATCGTGAGCCGGTTGAGTTAAAATGCGGGCAGGGCTGGAATCGCCTGAGTTTGCGCACACCGGGACGGGTTCTCGGGGATCGCATGAAAGGGTGCGACACCGGATTTTCTGTAAAGGATTTATCAAGCCAAGCCGCTGGAATTCAAGGAAATGTAAATGCGGCATGGGTGCGCTGAATCAATTGTAAAAGCCGGTATGAAAACCTGATTTGAGAGGATTGGGGACGATGATCGAGGTGTAAGTGCGAAATAGATGATTCGAACCTGATTACCCCTCAAGATGACTTCCAAAATCCAGATCTCAAGACTCAGCCTGCTGATCGCAATCGTGTCTTTGGTATGGTCGGTCGCAGGAGTCAGTGATCTGAACGCCCAAGCGGTGGATTTCGCAAACGATTATGCTTCGATCCGGATCAGCGGAAGCAGCATGCTGCCGACCTTGAAGAGCGGGGAAGTGACCACGGTTTATAAAAAGTATCCTTACCGCGAACTGCGTCCGGGAGATGTGGTGATCGTTGAAAGCGAAAAAGGATACTCGGTCATTCACCGCATCGTTCGCCGCTACCGTGGAAACCTCTGGGTAACTCAGGGCGACAATAACGCAAGCGAAGACCGCGAAGTCCTCTCTCCTAAGAATTTCGGCGGATTGGCACTGGTTGGTGAATCCACACTGGCCCGTTACAATCAGCACATCGCAGTCGCCCACGCCTCAACCTCTGAGTCCCTCAAGGTTGCCAAGGCCAACACAAACGCCTCGGATCTGCGTTAACCCACTTTTTCGGACAGACAGCAAGACATAGAGACAGGAAGTAATCAAAGGAAGACAATCATCGCACAGAGGCGCGTGACTCGAAGGGGTCACGCGCCTTCTGTTTGTGAATAATCGAAGTCGTGAAATGGGCCGTGCGTGCTGTCCGATGGATCAATCCTTCGAGGCCGGGTCCGAGAAAAAGGATTGGAGGATGCTCAGGCACTCAGGTCCGGCATCCTCAAAAAGGAAGTGTCCGGCCTCGGGCAATTCGTGGAAGGACGCATGGGGAATCAGTTCCCTCCAGCGCTCCAGAAAAAAGGGCGTGAAGCAGAAGTCTTGCATGCCCCAGATGACGCAGGTTGGTTTGTCCCTCAGCTTGTCGAGGTTTTCCGGGATCGAAGCCAGTGCAGGGTAGGATGGGTGTTCCGGGTGCATGGGGATGTCCCGGACAAACTGGTGAATGGCGAGGCGATCCCGGTTGCGGCGGTAGGGCAGGAGATAGCCTTGCTTGACGTCGCCCTCGAGTTTGCGGGTGGTTGCCATGAACAAGGCCGCGCCGAGGAACCCATTGAAGTGCTGGTTGATACAGCGGCCGATGATGGGTTGGCGGCAGAGGTTGATGCGCCAGGAGATTTTTTCTGAGGGAAAAGCCGCAGTGTTTGTGAGGACGATGCGCTCGATCCTGTCCGGGTGGTCAACGGCGAATTTCATGCCGATGGCACCGCCCCAGTCGTGGGTGAACAGGCTGACCTTGTCGATTTTCAGCGCATCGAGTAGTTGCAGGATGAGGTTGGATCGGTCAGCCAGGCGGTGAACCACTCCATTGGGGCGTTCGGAGAGCCCGCATCCGAGGTGATCCGGCGCGATGCAGCGGTGCTCGCCGCGCAGTCCGACGATGAGATTGCGGAATGCGAAGGACCAGGTGGGATTACCGTGCAGGAAGAGAATGGGGGTGCCCTTGGTTCCCTCATCTACGAAATGGATGAGCGAGTTCCGGAAGCCATCTCCAATCCGGTGTGGAATCGAGAGGTAGTGGCTCTGAAATGGGTAGATGTGGCGTATGCCCGAGAGGTTGAAGGCGCTGTGTTTGTTCTTCATATCTGGAACGGGTTGCTATTGCCATTCGAGTGCCAGCATCATGGAGGTGATGCCACTTCCGATACCGAGCATCGAGATGCGATCTCCGCTGCTGAAGCGTTTTGCCTCCACGGCCTTCGCGAGGGTTGCGGGCAGGGCTGCCGATCCCATGTTGCCCAACTCCGGATAGATTGAGAAGTCCTTGGCCCGATCGATTCCCAGCGTGTCGTATAGAGCGGCCTGATGCATCTTGCCCACTTGGTGGCAGAGGGTGTGGCGGATCGAATCGTCGGTCCAGCCTGTTGAAGATTTGAAATCCGCCCACGTGGCGGAGGCGAGCCGGATGCCCGCGATGAGGAGGGATTCGGAATCGGTGAGCATCTCGTGTCCGGACCCGGAGTCGCTGTGGCCGCCCTCGCAGAGTCCATGATGGCTGGAGTCGGTGCGGACCACTGCCGATGGGAGCCGGGCGATGCCAGGAGAGAGGCGGGTGTGGCACAGGAGCGCCGCAACCGCTCCGGATCCGATCGTGAGGTTGGCGAAATACGGTTTGATTGCGTTCCGGTTGGCCGGGAGTCCGCGGATGCTGCGGATCGTGTTTTCGAGCAGCCCGCGGCTGTTCTCGGCGGTGACGATGAGCGCGGCCTCGATGAGTCCGGACTCGATCATGGATGCGGCGACGATCATCCCATTGATGAACCCGAGGCAGGCATTCGACAGATCCATGATCTGGACGGATTCGGGTAGCCCGAGGTGGTGGTGCACATAGGAGGCGGTGGCGGGCTCGAGGCGGTCCCGGCATACTCCGCAATGCATGAGCAATCCGATTTTTCCGGCGGCAATTCCCGAGTCGTCCAGAAGCGATTTACCGACTTTTCCAGCCTCTGTTGAAGGAAGGAAGGATGGACTCCACACCCTGCGTTCGCGGATTCCGGTCATCAGTTCGAGCCGACCAACCGACAGACGCATACTCCGATAGGTATCGGCAAACTGGTTCTCGATGAATTCCGAAGTCCAGATTTCCTCCGGGAGCGAAAGCCGGATCGAATGAAGGGCGACGTTGTTAAACTTCATGAAAAGAAGAATGGATGTGCGGGAGCCACGGGCGGTTCTTGCGGATCAGGGTTGGATCGCGGTGACCCGATCGACGATGTCCGCGTCAAAGTAGTTCAGATCCATGCCCGCGTTGACCACGATTCCCTGTCCGTTGATTCCGGACGAACGCTCACTGAGCAGGAAAAGCACGGTGGAAGCGACTTCCTTGACCTCCAGCGCGCGTTTGCGAAAGGTCAATTGCTCGGCGTAAAGGTAGTTTTTCAAGTATCCGGGGATTCCGGCTGAAGCCCGGGTTTTGAGTGGACCCGCGTCCACGCTGTTGAAGCGGATCGCGGTGTCGCGGCTGAAGGATTTCGCGAGGTAGCGGACCATGGTGCCCAGTGCGGCTTTGATCGGTGCCATGTAGCCATAGTTTTCGGCGGTGACCTGGGTGGAGGAAATCCCGATGGTGACCACCGAAGCGGACGGATTGAGCACGGGTTTAAGGTGACGTGCGACCTCGACCAGCGAAAACGCCGAGATCTGGATGGCTTGGAGAAAGTCTTTGCGGGAGGTTTCGTGGAACCGCATGCCGGAATTCTCGTAGCGGGCGTAGGCAATCGAATGCACCAGGCCGTCCAGCGCGATACCATCCTGTGAAAACCTGGTCCCGAGCGACTCGATATCGGACTCGTTTTCGACGTCACAGACCACGATCCGGCAGCCTTTCGCAAAAGACTCGACCTCTGCCACACGGGCCGGCCGGTGAACGCCCAGAATGGGGATTGCTCCTTCATCCAGAAGGGCCTGGGCGACCGCCCATCCGACGCTCCGTTTGTTGGATACACCCAGAACGAGAACGGTCTTTCCGGAAAGGTTGAGAAAACTCATGGCGGCGCGGCTGAATCGGTTACAGGAGAAAAAGCTATTTCATGGCGATGGCGAACTCCACGCTCATGATCATCTGGCCGGCATCGTTGTCGATGCGCCCCTTCATGAAATGGAATCCAGCCTGAACGCGATCCGGTGTGACGGTGATCCGGATGTGATCGCCGGGCAGGGCCATGCGTTTGAAGCGGGCATCGATGATCCGGGTGAGGATGGGGGTGCCGGCCGCAGCCTCCGAACCCTCCAATTCCTGTTTCATGGCCACATACACTCCCGCGGATTGAAAGACGGATTCGCAGAGGATGACGCCTGGAGTGATCGGGTTGGACGGATAATGGCCCCGGTAAAGATCCATCTCAGGCTTGAGTGTCAGTCCGGTTACAATATGGGAGTCATCCATCTCAATGATCTCGTCCACAAAAAGGAAGGGATCGCGATGGGGAATGTAGTCTTTGACGCCTTTCACATTGGCAGGAATGGAATAGATTTGGCGCACAGTCAAGGCGTCTGAGCGGAGAGCGGATGAATGAAATCGGAGTTGTCATTCGGGGAGAGTCCTGCTCTTTTGATGCTAGTATGTCAGTTCCACTTCTGAATCTTGCTGAACACAACCGTCCATATCAGGATCGCATGCGCGAAGCCTTCGATCGATTCCTTGCATCGGGGCAGTACATCGGGGGCGATCAGGTCACGCTATTTGAAAAAGAGGTGGCGTCCTATCTGGGTGTTAGTGATTGCGTGGCGGTGAGTTCGGGAACCGACGCCCTTTTACTGGCGTTGATGGCGCTGGATGTGGGTCCAGGCGACGAAGTGATCTGCCCATCCTTTACTTTTTTTGCGACGGCTGGGGTGGTTCACCGTTTGGGCGCGAAACCGGTGTTTGCGGAGATTCTGGAAGGCTCTTTCAACATGGATCCGGAGGATATCGAGCATCGGATCACGCCGCGCACAAAGGGGATCATTCCAGTGCATCTGTTTGGTCAGATGGCAAACATCGGGCGGATTCAGGCGATTGCGGACAAGCACGGCTTGTTTGTGGTTGAGGATGCGGCTCAGGCCATCGGCGCACGTTACAATGGCAAACATGCGGGCGCTTTCGGCGCATTCGGGGCGTTCAGTTTTTATCCGACCAAGAACCTTTCGGGGTTGGGTGACTCCGGGTTGGTGTCCACCAACGATCCGAAGCTGGCTGCGAAAGCCCGGATTTTGCGGGTGCATGGCATGGATCCCGTGTATTACCATTCGCACGTGGGAGGCAATTTCCGCTTTGATCCGATTCAGGGGGCGTTGTTGCGGATCAAGCTTCCGGATCTGGATGCCTCCATCGGCCTGAGGCAGGAGCGCGCGGCATGTTACGTGAGCCGTTTGGGAAGCCACCCGGCGGTTGCGCTGAGCTGTGAGGAAGCTGCGGGCAAGAAGCTGATTCTGCCGGAGACCAGTCCGGGCAACGCGCATACCTTCAATCAGTTCACGATCCGCGTGCGGGGCGAGGGTGCGAGGGACCGTTTGGTCGCGCAGCTCAAAGCGGCCGGCATCGGGCACGGGATTTACTATCCCCTCGGATTGCACCAGCAGGAATGCTTCTGTTGCCACACCGGTGGGTCCGTTTCGCTTCCGATCACCGAAGCGGCCTGTCGTGAAGTGTTGAGTATTCCAATCGTCCCAGAGATCAAACTGGAGCAGATCGACGAGGTGTGTGACCGCATCATCGGATTTCTGGATGGCGGCAGTGCTGCCTGATCCGGCGAATTTTCGAAGGGACTGACCATGATTCAATACCTGAGCATCAAGGATCTCGCCCTGATTGATCAGGTGACGCTCGAATTCGACAAGGGTCTCACGGTCATCACCGGAGAAACCGGTGCCGGCAAGAGCATCCTGCTCGGGGCTTTGGCGATCCTCTCCGGAGCCCGGGTGGATCGAACGGTGATCCGGCATGCTCAGGATCAATGCGAGGTGGAGGCGGCGATTCTGATTGAGGACGATGCCTTGCTCAATGAAAAGCTCGCGTCCCTCAATTTGCCCTTGTGCGAGGATAATTGTCTGCTGATTTCGCGTTCGCTGCACCGATCCAAGGTGCCCCGCATTCAGGTGAACGGGGCGATGACGACCCTCGCCAATTTGGCGGAGATCGGTGAATACTGGATCGACTTCCATGGCCCGGGTGAACCCCAGAAGCTCTTCAAAGAAAAGTTCCAGCTCGAGATTCTGGATTTGTTTGGGCGTTGTGATGCCGATCGCGAAGCCTATCGCACATCCTATTTGGAGTGGAGGCGGGTTTTGCGTGAGCTCGAATCGGTAAAGGAGGAAAAACAACTCAGTCCGGATGAGATGCATTTTCTGCAAACGCAGATTGCCCGGATCGATGAGGTGGATCCATCCGATGAATCCATTGAGAAGCTAGAAAGCGATTTTCGCCGCATATCCGGCTCGGAGGAGATGATCCGCGGGTTTTCGCGTATTCAGGAAATCTTGAATGGAGAGGGAGGCGTGGCTGCGCAGCTTGCGCAGGCGATACAACAGATGGGCGTGGTTGCCGGCATCGATTCATCCGCGCAGACATTGGCGGACCGGCTGGAGTCGCTTGCCATCGAGGTGGGTGATGTCAGCGGCGAAATTGATGCCTGTATCGGCGATGCCGACTGGGATGAGGCCGCCATCGAGGCTGTGCGTGCCCGCATGGAACTTTGGATGGACCTGAAGCGGCGCCATGGGAGAAATCCCGAACTCGTTAGGGAAGCGCGTGAGGCGATGGCGTTGCGGTTGTCCACCCATTCGGATATTGGAAAGACCATCCGGTCCCTTGAGTCGGAGCTCTCCACTTTGGAGGCTGAGATGCGGGCAAAGGGGGATGTGCTGCAGAAGCGGAGGGCGGAAGCCGCCCAAAGATTGTCGGAATTAGTGGGCGATAAACTGAAACCATTGGGATTTGCGAAGGCTCAGTTCAAGGTTGAGGTGGATCCATCGGGCGAACCGACCGAGCATGGTACCGGTGGGTGTTGCATGCTTTTTGCACCCAACCCCGGGCAGCCGATGTTGCCGCTTGCGAAAATTGCATCGAGCGGGGAAACCGCCCGGGTGATGCTTGCACTGAAAGCCGTGTTGGCCGCATACGATGCCACGCCTGTATTGGTATTTGATGAAGTCGACGCCAATGTGGGCGGGGAAATCGGTGGCTCGGTGGGCGCCGAGTTGGCCCGCGTCTCAGATGGGCATCAGGTGTTTTGTGTGACGCATCTGCCTCAGGTCGCATGCCAGGGTGATCACCATTTTGTCGTGACCAAATCGCAATCGGATGATCACACGGATGTGAACATCCGGCCCTTGGGTGATGATCCGGAATCCCGTATCGGGGAGTTGGCCCGGATGTTGGGTGACCGCAACTCCGCCAGCGCGATCTCGCATGCGCGTGAGCTGCTGGCGCGGCAGAAGTAGGGACTACATTGCTTGTGTCCGTCTCCCGGATTCTCGGATTGGAATAAGAATCTTAGCCACAAAGATCCCATAGACAACGGAGGGTGGAGGGAGTTTCTCAATCTGCGGAAATCTGTGCCATCTGCGGATGAGAAGAATTCATTAACATCGCCCTGCGGGCTTACGCCCTTCGCCTGTGGCTCTGGGCACAGACGCCTCAGCTTCGCTTCGGCAACATACTTTCAATGGAGAATCTGTTGTTTTGCGCCAGCAAAACGTATGTGGCCCGAAGGGCTTACAGCGAGCAAAGCGAGCGATGTTAATCATTCTTATCATTAACAACTTTCGCCTGCGCCTCACTAAGATCCGTTGCGCGGACGCCGATACTCCTCGCATGCTCGGATCAACAGGTTGGAAGAAGAATCTTTACCACAAAGAGCGAGAAGCACACGAAGGTTGGAGAAGAGATCTTCTTTCTTCGTGCTCTTCGAGTCCTCCGTGGTTTAAAAGAATTCTTCTTATTTGGACAGGATTAACAGAATTTACAGGATTGAAGAAGAGATTCTCGCGCCCGTTTGACGCTGCATGCAGCGTCTTCACTCAAGCCGCAAAGCCGCCAAGGAAGAATGACAGATTCCCGATTTCCGTAGCAACGTGACCCTGAGGTGACGCGTGGGAGTGGCTCTGAGCCTCAAGATATTCGCCTCACAAGCAGTGTCTTTTTCAGCGCGGACAAATTGACCTTGAGATCCTATGGGACTGCCTGACATACTGGGACTTCCTATACCTCGTCCGATATCCCAAACCTCATGAATCGTCATTCCGTTGCCCTGCTAATGACCATCTGCGTGGTCTCACTGATTGCTTTCAGTCTGTTTCGTGCATCTGTTTTCGGGGACTTCGAGTATAGAGACAACGGAACCACCATCACTATCACCCGATACAATGGAACCGGAGGCGAGATCATCATCCCCGAAACAATCGACGGAAAACCGGTTGCCGAAATTGGGTCCAGATCATTTGAAGATAAGGTCAAAACCCCCAGCACCTTGACGCTGCCATCTACCCTTAAAGATATTGGTGATGATGCCTTCTACGCCTGCTGGGGCTTTACTGGCTCCTTGGTGATCCCTGAAGGAATAACCACTATCGGATCCAGGGCCTTCTCCGGCTGTAGTGGCTTCACCGGAGAGTTGAATATCCCGGAAGGAGTAACAACAATCGGTAAGTCGGCCTTCAAAGCCTGCAGAGGATTCACCGGAGCGCTGACATTGCCTTCGACTCTTAAAGAACTTGGAGACTCTGCATTCTGGGACTGCAGTGGGTTGGCGGGATTCACTGTCGAAACGAACAACCCAAGCTACAGCAGTGTGGATGGATTGCTGTTGAGTAAGGATGGGACTGTGCTGATCCAGTGGCCGGCAGGGAAGGGTGGTAGTCTAGCGATTCCTGAAGGAGTGACAACAATCGGTTCCCAAGCCTTTTACTACTGTAGTGGCTTCACGGGCTTTTTGGTGATGCCTGAAGGGGTGACAGAAATCGGTGAATATGCCTTCTGCGGCTGCAGTGGCTTCGACGGCTCGCTGTCCTTGCCCTCGACTCTGACAACAATTGGCGAGGGTGCCTTCATTGGCTGTAGTGGCTTCACCGGCTCCTTGGTGATCCCTGAAGCGGTGACAAAAATCGGTTTTGGCGCCTTTCAAGACTGTAGCGGCTTCACGGGATCCTTGGTGATCCCAGGAGGGGTGACAGAAATCGGTGCGGGTGCCTTCTACGGCTGCAGTGGCTTCACCGGATCCTTGGTGATCCCTGAAGGCGTTACAACGATCAGTGGCGCAGCCTTCTTTGGCTGCAGTGGTATATCCAAGGCTGTTTTCCTGGGGAACGCTCCAACTGATATGGGAGAGGAAGTCTTCATAGATACAGCCAAAGGGTTTTTTGTTGTGTGTGGCCCGGAATCGACGGGTTTCACCTTTCCAGAATGGCAAGGGTATCCATGTAAACGGGAAACAGTCGAAGGTCCCGGGATGTAGTCGAATCTGATTTCGTTCTGAAAAGAAAGAAACTCTCACCAAGAGCGCGAAGGATGACAGAAAACGATATCGGGAAGATTGTTGTTGATGAGTGCATCCAACTCCATCGAGAGTTGGGCCCGGGATTACTTGAGATTGTTTACGAGGGTCACACTGGCCCGTCGTTTAGAAAAGATGGGCTTGAATGTCGTTCGCCAAGTCAACGTTCCCATTGAGTTTGAAGGGGAGAAGCTTGACGAACGCGCCGCGTGGAGAGGTCTGTTGCCCTTGCTGTGTCTGTGCCAGATTGTTTTCCGGTTTGTCATGGATGGGACTGTGTGGTAGTCCATGCAAAGAAACATCTGTTGGTGCTCCATTCCTATCCTGAACACTCCCTGCCTATGAGAAAACTCATCCTGATCACCCTGTTCCTGAGTCTTTCGATGGTTGGCTACTCAACCGAATCTGAGCAATCATCGGATTCCATCGTTGAATTGACCAAAGCTGCGGAGAAAGGAGATGCTGATGCTCAGACTCAGCTCGGGCTCCACTTTGCAAAGGGAGAGGGAGTGGAGAAGAACCTGGAGAAAGCAGTGCTCTGGTGGACTAAGGCAGCGGAGCAGGGTGATGCTGGGGCTCAAAATAATCTCGGGCGTTGCTACTCTCTCGGAAAAGGAGTGAATCAGAATCCGGAGAAAGCAGTGTTTTGGTATACAATGGCTGCGGAGCAGGGGTTCGTTAAGGCTCAAAAAACTCTCGGGCTCCACTTTGCAAAGGGAGAGGGAGTGGAGAAGAACCTGGAGAAAGCAGTGCTCTGGTGGAACAAGGCAGCGGAACAGGGTGATGCTGCGGCTCAATATAATCTCGGGCTCTGCTATGCAAAGGGCTTAGGAGTGGAAAAGGATCTAGAGAAAGCTGTATTCTGGTATACCAAGGCAGCGGAGCAGGAGTTCACTGAGGCTCAACATAATCTCGGGTTCTGCTATGCAAGCGGGGCGGGAGTGGAAAAGGACCTGGAGAAAGCCGTATTCTGGTATACAAAGACAGCGGAGCAGGGTGTTGTTCTGTCTCAAACTAATCTTGGGCTTTGCTATTTGTTCGGTGGAGTGAAACAGGATCTGGAGAAAGCAGTGCTCTGGTTCACTAAGGCAGCGGAACAGGGTGGGGCAATGGCTCAGTATTATCTTGGCTTCTGCTATGCATACGGAAAAGGAGTGGAGAAGAACCTGGAGAAAGCCGTATTCTGGTATACTAAGGCAGCGGAGCAGGGATTTGCTAAGGCGCAGGAGAATCTTGGGGAATCCTATGCAGAAGGATTGGGCGTCCCGCAGGATTATGTTCTCGCCCATAAATGGTTTAACATCGCATCGTCATTGGGAGATGATTCTTCTACTGATCCTCGAAAAGAGCTCGAAGCCCGCATGACGCCGGATCAAATCGCGGAGGCGCAAAAGCTGGCAAGGGAGTGGCTCGCCAACCGTAAAGAAAAGGGAGAATGAATTCTACTGTGGCCGACCTGAGCGACGCTCTCCCTGTCTCGGCAACCAGGATCGCTTTGAAGCAAGGCTGCAAAGGTCATCCATCTCCCCTGAACATGGGCATTCATCCCGGTTTTCCCGGGACTCGTGCAAGAGCAAGAAACCTCATGATGGTTGAGTAACGATCAGGCGGGCGGGCTTGCCGGGGTTGATCAGACGGATCGGTCTGATCTCAAATTGGCAGAGTCCCCTTGCATTCGGGGTAATGGGTGCAGCCCCAGAACTGGCTGCCGGGGTTTTTGCCGCCCTTCGCGGTGCGTAGTGCCATAAGGCCGCCGCACTTGGGGCAAGGCGGAGGCTGCGGTAGGTCCGTCCCATCGGTTGGTTTCGCCCGGTCCGTCTGTTCTTTGCGCCTTTGCCGCAGCCTTTCCGTCGCGAGCTGCTCCGAGTAACCGCCGTCTTCGATGAACGCAGCTTCGAGGGCTGCGATCTGGTGGTCGAGCAAGTAGTTGGCCTGGTGGATGAGGCAGATGATCGCATTGGCACGAAGGGCAGCGTCCTCGGCCTCTAACCAACGAGCGTAGAGCGCGTAGCGCTGCTGGTCTGAAAGATCCGACGGATTGGACGGATTGGTCGGATCTGTCCGATCTTGGCGGCGCAGTTGCGCAGCGACTGCGCGCACTGCTGAGGCTTCGGGGCCGTCCGGGGCCCACTGCGGCAGTCGGCGGTGCCGCAGGTAGTCTTCGTAGTCGAGCAGCAGTTCCTCCAGGCTGGCCCTGGCCACATTCACCAGTCGCAGTTCGGTTTGTGACGAGGTGGCGGCGCAGCGGCTGCCTTCGGCGATGTTTTGACGACCGGAGCGGGCCGCCTGCACCATTTGGTCCACCGTGCGCGAACGCGCATCCAGGAACTTCTCGCAGAACCACACCGTGGCGTCGTAGATGATCGTGGCAGTCTGGAAACTGGCGGAACTCCGGTAGCCTCCGCTCGGGCGCAGTTTTTTCATGGTTTTAAGAGATTGGACGGATCCGACGGCATGGTCGGGAAGGATGCGACAGGTTTCTGATTTCCTAATGCAACGCTCGGGGGGTGGGGTCTGATGTAGCTTTACAAGACCCAATTGAGCATGAATGGTCCTACCAAAAGCCATTCAATACCGAACTGCAAAACGAAGGTCAAGTCATGCCTGGTTTCGAATGATCACAAGTTATCCGATGGAAAAGGATCTCTTAGGTGATGAAGGCTCTCATGTGCCTTAATTTCTCATCCAACCCCTTACGAATCCATCCGGTCGAAAACAGTCATCAGAGAGGTCCTTAACATCACTTACCAGCGCAGTTCGATACCCATGGAATAGGCCATGCGTGGCATCGGATAGCCGGGTCGGTATTCGTAATGGGCATCCGTGAGGTTTTCGACGTTAGCGAAGATCACGGCATGACGCGCGAAGGATTCCGGTAGGCGAAGGCGGATGGATGCATCAAGGATGTGGAACCCGTCAACTTCGACCGGTTTTTCGCCGAAGCGCGGATTGAGCACTTTCTGGGAGGAAGTGTGCTGGTAGCCCACGCTGATTTCGAGAAGGGAGTGGGGCGTCCAAACGGCGCTGGCCTGAAGGTTCCATTCGGGAAGGTTGGGGATGTCGGTATCGCTTTGCATCCATGTGGCGCTGAGGGAGGTATGGAGCGCCGGGGCGATACGGGTGCGGAGGCTGGCTTCGATGCCTTCGGTTGTGTAGGATCCAATGTTGCGGATGTATCCAAGCGGAGGCGGAGAAACAATGCGCAACGCATTGGATGCATCGTGCCGGAATGCGCTGACGATGAACTGATTCCGACTCGATGCTTTCCACTGGAAGGAAAGTTCGAAGGCATCGACTTTTTCCGCCTCAAGATCTTTCCATGTGTCGCCCACATTCCAAGGCGCCGGTCGCCGCCCAAACACACTGACGAAAGCACCCGGGTAGTTGAAGGATCGGGCATACTGGAATTGAACCGATACGGGTTGCTTATCCCAGGCCAGTGCAAGCTGGGCTCCTGTTTCATCGGCGAAGGTGTCGTGGTGGAAGTAGCGCAGTCCCCCGCCTGAGTGGATCGTGGATCCACCCGGTAGTTCATGCTGCCATGAAAGATGGGCAAAGGGAGCGATGGTTTGCATCCGCACGGAATCGAAGCGGTTGTCCGGAGCGATCGCGTAGTCCTCCGTTGATGCGCCGCCGATCCGGTCGAGGTGCACGCCTGCAATCCATTGAACGGGAATGTCGATGGACGATGATAAGTTGAGGTGGAACCCGCTGTTGAGTGAATCGGTCCTTGTGTCGAGTCTCTGGGCGGGGAAGGGTTGCGGCGGTGGAGTGTGCCACTGTCGCCAGTCTGCCTTGCCTTGTTCGACGTATGCTTTGAAGTCGGCTCGAACAGGAAGGTCGACGGCGGATACCTTGATGAGCTGAAAAGCATTTGAGGTGTCGTAGCGCTCGGTGATCGGAAGTGATGTTCCCTCTGGTTGCGGGTCATCCGCCCTCGAGTCGCTGAGGTGGGCAAGGTAACGGGCCTCCAGGTGTGGGTGGACGCGGTAGGCGGCGTTGAGGAAGAGCGCACGGGTCTTCCCGGATGCATTCGGCCGGTGCCCATCGCTTTGGCGTTGGGATGCCATGAACAGGATATCGCCTTGGTCGGATGCCATGCCAGCCTGCGCACTGATCGCATGGGTATCCCATCTGCCCCAGGACGCCCGGATGCCAGTGCGGAGGTCTTCCGGCGTCTGCCGGTTGGGAAGGATATTGACGGCTCCGAATGCCATGTTTCCGAGGAGCACCGGCTGCGGGCTTTTGTGCACATGCATCGAAGCGGCGGTATCGATCGAGATGGTGTCGAGGAGCGGGTGGGACCAGACTCCGACAACCCGGGGGATTCCGTCCAGCAGGATGCTGATATCGGAGCCGGGTCGGGCGGACCCGTGACCCCGAATGAAGACGGCGCCGCCATCGGATCCGCCGTAGGAACCCACAACATTGTAGCGGGAAATGGTCACCCCGGGAACCCGGCGCAAGGCACCCGCGAGGTCCGAAGCTCCAATGCGGAGCCAGTCATCTGAAGCGAGGATCGAGGAAATTCCGGTATCCAGTGCGATCCTGGTTTCGGGTTGCAGGTAGCGATCCCTTATCTCCAGAGCTGGGAGGGTTTCGACGGAATCTTCACCCTGAAGGTGAAAGATGGTGGCTAATCCGAGGAGAGGAATCAGAAGCGCAGACAATTGCATGGAGCGTTGAATCGGAGGGTCTTCAGGCCGGACTGTGGATTAAGGCTCCGGGACATTCCATGGCCATTGGACGCAACCCTTCCATTCGGGAAACAGGATGATATCCGCTTTTTGTCCTTTCAGGGCGATGGTCTGGATGGTGAATCGCGATAAGGCGGCCCGGGCCTTTTCCATCGTGGACCCGGTTACGGAAACATCATCCACCAGGAGGATGCGCTGAACCGCATCGGGAATATCGGGAGCCTGAGAGGTCAACACCGGCTCAGTGTGTCGCGGAGCGTGACTGCCGGGTGTTCTGAAGTTGATCCCGATCACATAGAGGGGGAGCCCCAGGTGAAAGGCGATCATGGAGGCTGGCACCACACCTCCGGTAAGGATCCCGACTACCGCATCCGCTTCGGCAAATCGGGTGTCACGGATGCGGTTTGCAATAGATTCAAAGGGAACCAGTGGCTTAGCGTTCACCGGCTATTGGAATACAGGTTACAGATGTAGCCGATGAGGCCGAGCAGGAGGATGCCGGGCCACGCCGTTGAGATTGAATTGACGATGAAGGCTCCCGGTGATGCGGGAACAATGGGCAAAATCCACAGCAGGAGCGCCGAGAAGGGTTTGACCAGGAAATAGGCTGCCGGCCCCATCCAGGATGCTTTCTTGAAATAGGCCAGCATCAACTGAAGGATGACCGTGAACAGGAACAACTCGAAGGTGAGAATAGTCGCCACCGAAAGCGAAGGCATCCCAAGAAGGAGATGGTTGGCCCAAGGCGCGATGAAAGCCAGCGCCATACTTACCTTTGGGCGATCCGAGAAAACGGCTACGAGAGGCGCAAAAAAGATCGGTAATAGGCGGGCCCCAACCGGAGAATCGTCCCACGCCGGCAGAATATGGGCAAGATACGGCATGAGGGTCGTCAGGCCGAGCAGCATGGTGAGCTCGGTGACCATCCGGTCGGACCAACCGGATACTTCTGAAGAAGGCTTGTGCATGATTCAGCGAAAAGTGGAGTCAAAAAGGGAAACCTTCGGACAAATCCGGAACGTTTTCAAGAGGTTTACTCTGCTTTGCCTCCGCAGTTTCATGTTCGGTGAGTCCATTCACGCGGATGGCCTCGGGCTCAACCGGGCAAGCGTGTTGGCAAATCCCGCAACCGATGCAGAGTGCGGGGTTGACATGGGGAAGCAGTAAATCAGGCCGGTCGGAGCGATATACTTTTCCCGTTACAGCCATGGTCGGACAGTGTTCAATGCAGGCTCCGCACTCGTTTCCTTCGGTGTGGACGACGCAGTGACCCTTGAAGAAGTGGGCAAGGCCGATCCGGGTGGTTTTCTTGACGGCAAGATCAAGGGGAGTCAGTGCCCCGGTGGGACAAAGCTGGGTGCAACGGTTGCATTCGTATTCGCAGTAGGCCCGGGAGAAATCGAACACGGGTTGTTGAAATCCCAGAATCCCAAGTTGGAGAAAACCGGGAACCAATGCATGCGTCGGGCATTCGTTCACACAAAGCTGGCAGGCCGTGCAGTGAGACTGAAACTCATCCAGATCAACGGCTCCGGGTGGCAGGGTTGGATGCAACGGTTCCCAATAGTTGAAACCGGAGTGGTCATAGGGGACACCCTCGCCGTGTCTCCCATGGCCGTGCCGTCCTTTCCCCTGTCCGCTTCCCTGACCATATCCGGCGGCACCGGTGATCAAGCCGGTGGCAATTACTCCGGACCGCAGGAACAGGCGGCGGTGTTGGGACGACGGAGCGGATTGCTCCGATGAGGACTGGGTCCGGTTCGAAGCAGGAGCCCCGGATGCCCGTTCCACAGGAGATTCGATCTTATTGTTTTCGGATGAGGTTTCTCTCTTCCAGATCGGGTTTAGCCGAAATTCGACCCCGTCCTTATGGCACGCTTCCACGCAGTTGAAGCAAAGCACGCACCTTGAGAAATCGATGGTTTTCGCTTTCCGGTCGATGCATCCGGTTTTGCACTCGCGCTCGCATGAACCGCAGCGATTGCAAATGGTGTCGGTGATGCGAAGTTGGAAAATGCTGAAACGGGCAAGAAAGCGGAGGATCGCTCCCGCGGGGCAGAGTGTGTTGCAGAATACACGGCCGTTCCAAATCACGGCGGCTGTGACCAAAAGAAGAATGGAGGAGGTGAGGATCATCGACCACAGCGGGGGCCAATAGATCTTCACCGGAACGATCCAGTAATGGCCTGTCTTACTCACGATCCATGCTCCGAGGTTGTTTATTTCCCGGATGAAGGGATCAAAGATGCTGTTGATGAATCGTCCGAACAGACTGTAGGGGTCGAGTAGAGCGATACCGGCCGCACTTCCCATGAAGGCCGGGATCAGCAGGAGTGCCAATACGCCATAGTGTAGCCAGGTGGCCTTCGGTTGAGGCTTGAATTTGTGCTTTGGTTTGAAGATGCGTGCGATTCTGCTGATGACGTCCTGCAGGATTCCGAACGGGCACAAAAAGGAGCAATACCATCGGCCGATGATCAGTGTGCTCAGGACCAACGCCCCGAGTAGAACGATCGCTACGGTCCAGCCGGCTCCGGTTGATCTGAGCAAAGCGGGAATGAACTGGGCATCAACGAGCGGTTGCCCCCAGGTGAGTCCGAAGAACACCCCTGAAATCAACAACAAGACCAGTGCCGCACAAACAATGCGCACATACCGGAGTTTCCTCATCTTATGCCGTGCGTCAGAGTGCGATACGTTGAACATTCAGGGATGCGAGATCCATCGTTCCCACTCCCAGATCTTGCGCGAGGCTCAGGTAGCTGATGTCAGCCGGATTTCCTCCGAAAATGCGGGTTGCAGCCGTGTCGAGGGCCACCATGTCAGTTCCGACGAGAAGGGACTTCACCAGGTGGACATCTTCGAGCGAATTGCCGATCGGACCATTCTGCATGAGGACGCGATAGCCATCCACGATGTTCAAGGTCGGCTTGAAGCGGGTCGAGAAATCCGCGATGCACTGGTTGAGGTTGGTGTGGTGCCAATGGCCACGGTCCCAGTTTATGCCCATCAGGTTTTTGAGCGAAAGGGTGATGCGCGCCGCACCGTGATGTTTGATGATCGGCATATTAATGACGACATCCGCTTCGAGGATGGCCTGGTGTACCTTGTCTTTTTTAAGCACAACCCCGTTTGGAATCTCAACCTCCTGGTAGTAGAGCTCGCTGTCCCCGGACACCACCTTGGCTCCGGCCTCTTTGGCCGCCTTTTCAATGCCGCTGTTGCTGTAGCAGGCTTGCCAGCGGTGACAGGTATGGTCAAATACAACCACTTCGCGGGCTCCGGCCTCAAAACAGTGCTCAACCGTTCGGCGGACCAGTTCCGGATTGGTGTTGGCCGCCATTTCAGGACTCTTGTCCCATCCGATGTTCGGTTTCACGCACACGCGTTGGCCGGGCTTGATGAAAGACTTCATGCCTCCGAACGCCTTGAGCGCAGCATCGAGCATTTGGGCGGGTGCCCCGTTTCGAACCGCGACCATGTCAGGTATTCCGGATGGG
>JAPXRV010000057.1:0-22241 GCA_033813415.1 Opitutales bacterium
CTCCAGGGCAACCTTGGCTTTGAACTCGGCACTGAATGAGCGGCGTTTCTTGGACATGCTTTTTTCTCCTTTTTGGTAGTCTGTTCATAGCTTGCCCTCCTGTCCAGTTTTCCGGGGCCACTTCACAACGCCGCCCACCTCACGTGCACAGATCTCTGCTACATCATCATCGGCACATAGAAGCGTGCACCGGTCATCTTCATACCATTCCAAGGTCCGGAGTATGTGAGTCTCGTCGCTGTATTCGTCGAGCGCCGACTCAAGGTCACGGTTTTCGAACAACTCCCAGGCGCGCGAGCGTATTCGAGCCATCACATCATTCATGCTTCCTGCTCCTTCGGCGGAGCCCATAGCGGATGTGCCTGAGATAATAATGACGTTTTTTGACATGAGACTGCGCAGAAGAAGTTTGGATTCTTACATTCAGTATATCGGCCGATATATCCTACAATTGATCGCATATTTTTCACAAGCCGTAAATACTATGAACATGAACGGGATCTCAACGCACGGAACCTCGTCAGCCTTGTATGATGCTCACTTCCATCCGGCCGATATCCGGATATCGAAAGAGATCCCGTCAATTCTCCAGGACATGATCCAATCCGGGATCCGGGGATGCGTGGCCAATGCCACCGGCGAACACGATTGGGATGCTGTGCTGGAGATTGCATCGGCCCACGCATGGATCAGGCCTGCTATCGGGATCCACCCATGGTGGGCCGCTGGTGCGGGAAATGGATGGTACCGGAAGTGGATTCAACTCCTCGATGAGCATCCGGGATGCTTGATCGGTGAGATTGGTCTGGATCTTGCCATGCGCGATCCGGACATCCATGCGCAACGCGAAGTTTTCCGGCTTCAGATGTCGGAAGCGGCGATCCGGCGAATTCCAGCGACGATTCACTGCATTCGAGCATGGAAAGAACTCCATGAGGAAATGAAAACTTTCCTTCCACTCGAGTCCGGATTTCTTCTCCATTCCTTCAATGGACCATCGGAGTCGATCGAGAGCTGGACGAATGCAGGAGCCTATTTCTCCGTATCGGCATGTGAAGCGGGGAGCTATAATCCATCCCGGATCCGTCTACTCAAGCAGATCCCTTTCGAGCGACTCCTCATTGAAACCGACGCTCCCAACCGCCCTCCCCCTGAGGCCTGTTCAACGCATCCCCTGTTCGATCGGGATACCGGAAAACGAATCCACCATCCGGCCGACCTGCCTGCCGCTCTCGCCTGGCTATCGCAGATCCTCGGTCTTCCTGAATCCGAACTGGCGCCTGGACTCGCCTCAAACTACTTTTCCCTTTTTGGACATCAAAACGCCCCCCGATTGAATCCCTGAGCGCAGAAATGTAGCCGCGCACTGGCTCAGCGCAGTCCTTCATCCGGATTGGCGCGCAACCCGGGTGGCATCCAAGGAGCAAAATCATCCGGCACGGGGGCGCGGTACAAACAATCCTTGGCCGTTGCAGGATGAGGAAATCCCAACGACAAAGCGTGCAACAGGGGTCTCGACGGAGCAAGAGGGCCTTCTGGATCGAGACGCTGCGGGCGGTATCCATACAGGCTGTCGCCGAGAATGGGATGGCCGACATGTGCCATGTGCACCCGGATCTGATGGGTTCTTCCCGTATGAATAACACATCGGACTACCGCATGGCGTGGGCCCGTGTGAATCACCTTCCAATCCGTATGTGCCGGACGTCCGCCGGGATCCACCGCCATGCGCGTCCGCTGGGTTGGATGGCGCGCTATCGGCACCCGTACCTCGCCTGACGCCACCTTCGGAATGCCTTGAACCACCGCGATATATACCTTGTGCACATCCCGCGCGGCAAAGGCTTGTTGAAGCGAAACGTATGCTGGATCCGTCTTCGCACAAACCAGGACTCCAGAGGTATCCTTGTCCAACCGGTGAACAATTCCCGGGCGTTCGGGGCCATTGAGCGTGCTCAGGTGACCGATCCCGCAGTGCGCAATCAGCGCATGCACCAAGGTATCCGCACTGGTTCCATTCCCGGGATGAACAACCATGCCCGGCGGCTTGTTTACGACGATCAGGTGTTCGTCTTCGAAGATGACAGACAGGGGAATATTCACTCCAAAAGGCTGAACCAGCTCGTCCGGGCTGTCATAGAAAAGGATTACCTCATCCTGATGGTGAAGTCGGGTCTTGCGGTTGGCGACAGCCCCGTTGATCAACACTCC
This sequence comes from Opitutales bacterium, assembly GCA_033813415.1. GTDB lineage: Bacteria > Verrucomicrobiota > Verrucomicrobiia > Opitutales > JAFGAQ01 > JAFGAQ01. Next base: position 2,212 of record JAPXRV010000057.1, read on the forward strand.
ATCGCTCTCCAGGAAACGTTGGATGCGCGAACGGTTGAGTTCTGGCAGAGCATCCGCCAGCCACTTGTCGATGCGGATCGTGCCAGGATCGACGGGAGCCCAAACCGAAAAATGATGTTCCTTCATGTTGGACTCCCGGGTCGCGCCAAACCCAGCCTTCCGGTTTAACGCGAGCGCCGGATCTCTTTGGTCGGGAATGTGATGCGTGTGCGATACACCCGTTTTGTGACGCACTCGATCGTGTGATCTCCATTCACCCGGATCGGCACTTCGACTTTGTGAATGTCCATCATCGCGTTGAATCCACGCTCGGAAAAGATGTCGATCAGCATCGCGATAGCCAAGGGATTTTCAAAAATCCGGTGCTCCGAGTTGATGCTTGCCAATCCTGATATCACATGGCGCTCGATAATCGGCATATAGTAGTCGCGGATCAGCGCTACAACCTCCTTGAAGAGCTCAGTATGATGCTCCTCGTAACCGTCAAGCCGGCTCACCAGCTTCTGCCTGGCATGCCGCGCCAGTTGGTCGGCAACCGGGATGCAGGAAAGCCGATCATTTGTGGCATCATCCAGCTCCATGGAGCTCTGATACTTCATTTCCTTGATCATCCGCTCTCGCACCTCTTCGAATGGTCCGACGGTTTCGATGAAATGATAGTGGAACTTCTCCCTCAATGACCTCAGCGACTCATAGGTCAAGTCACGAAAAGTCCGGTAGCGCTCGATCGCCGCCTGCTCGGACGTGTCGGTTTTCCGCAATTCCTGCTTCTCTCCCATGCCGGAATCCTCGACCTTACGATTGTGATCCATGATTTCCTGACCACGCTGCAGCTGACGCCTCACGCTTTCGTTCTGATCGATGAACAACACCACGATGTGGAAATGCGGCTTGCGGAAAAGATCGTTGAACTCCGTCCCCATGTATTTGACCCGCAGATCTGCCAATGCGTTGTAGAGCAGCTTCACGCATTCGGCCTGCACTTTTGTCCGGGGGTAGCCATCCACCACTACACCGGTCTTGTTCTCGGGCTTCAAAAGCTCTTTAAATACCAACTCGGACACCTCCCGGTCTCCCACCAGCTTCCCGGCATCCTTGATCGCTTTCGCCTCGGGAGACTGCAACAGGTCACTCACCACTATCGGCTTTGCGGTCAACCCCCGGAACTCCATGATCGAACGCGTATGGGTTCCCTTGCCGGCGCCCGGAGCTCCATTGAGCCAAAGAATCTCCTTGGGAAAGCTCAAGTTGGTTTCACCATAGGTTGAAATCAACTGATTCCAGATCGAGTTGAAGATCAGGTGTGCATCCTTGATCTCTGCGTCCTTAATCGTATGAGGCATTGCTTTGCTGTCTGATTACTGAATTAGGAAAATGCGACAAAAGTTGCGGTTCTATAAGCAATACTGCATGCGAGTCAAGGACCGCCGAATAGATCCGCGGTATCCAAGTGCACGGGTCCGGAATGGGAAACAGTTGCGCTCTGGCAGGATGCAACACCGGAAATAATAAGGAAAGCATACATCCATCTGGACACAATTCCGCGTCCTAAGTGATGGAATGCGGATCAAATCACTTGCCAAGGTTGAGTCAGGACTATAGCTGTATCGATTTTCAAACTCCATAATACACGCCCAATCCACTTATGATTTCCTGGCTATCGACTATCATCCAACGACGGGGCAAGATCATCTTTTCCGTGCTTCTGGCGATCATCATCGTCGCGTTTGTCTTCACGATTGGCGCAGGCCCTGGTCTTGTTTCAAAAGACAAAAGCTTTTACCAGAAAGACTTCTACGGCATTGACCTGAATGATCGCGGCCAGCTTCAGTTCCTGCAGGATTCGGCGATGATCAGCAACTATCTGAACGGGCGCAACCGCATGAACGATGCCCAGTTTCAGCAGCAGATGCTGGGTCGTCAGGTGCTTTTGTATTTGGCCGACAAGATGGCAATCCCTGCGCCTGATGAGTCCAAGCTTGAGTCCTATCTCAAAGAGCTTCCTGCATTTCAGGGTGAAAACGGGGAGTTCGACCCCGCTGCTCTCAACGGATTCCTCTCCTCGATCCAGATGGGCGGTCGATACAATCAGGGATTTGTTGATCGCATCATCCGACAGGATTTCCGCATCGGCGAAGTAACCCGACTGGTTGCCGATCCCGGGTTTCTCGTGAAGGAGGAAATCGCAAAGGGAGTCGCCCGCGAGCGCACCAACTGGTCTCTGGATATTGTTTCCTATCCTTTTGATTCATATCAACCCACTATCGAAATCGATGAGGAGGCACTGAAAGCATTCTACGCTGAAAACACCTTCCGCTATCAGCGCCCGGAGGAGTTTTCGGTTTCATTTGTCGAATTCACCGCTGATCAGGTTCAGGATGAAATCGCGGATCCGAACGATCAGGAACTCCGCGTGCATTACCTTCGCAATCAACGCAAGTTCTCGGAGGCTGAAAAGGAAATCGAAGAGAAGGCCAAAGCCGAATCCGAGGAAGGCACAGAACCGGTCCTGGACATGTTCAACCTGCTGCGTGACAAGATTCTCGAGAGCTACAAGCTGGAGAAGAAAGCCGCACTTGCTGCCGAAATCGCCAACGATTTCACATACAATCTTTACCACCGTCAGATCGCTTACGATTCTTCCGATTTCCGCGCAAAGCTTCGTGAGCTCGGGTTGAATTTGAAGCACATTCCCCCGTTCTCTGCCAAACCGCAGACCCAGTTGACCGGAATCGTTCCTTCGGCGCTTTATCAACAGGCGCTGCTGCTGGACAGCTCCCGCTATTTCACCGATGTTGTGAGCAATCCTGAGCAAACCCGATTCTACGTGGCTTTCCTTGAAAACAAAACCGCTGCGCAGACGCCCGAACTCGATGCGATTCGTGATATCGTCAGCCAAGACTACCGTCTGATGCGTAAGAATGAGCTCTTTGTTGAAAAGGGTAAGGAGCTTAGCGCAAGCCTCCGCGAGGCCCTTAAACAGGACGGTGCGACTGTGGAAGCTGCCGCGGAATCATTGGGGCTAAAGGCGCAGAGCTATGCTGACTTTTCTATCCGCGAACTTCCGGAAGGCCTGAACTTCCGGCTGCTGAGCGAGGCTGAAACCATGAAGGTCGGTGAAACCAGCGACATGATCACGCTCGACAACACCGGCTTCTGGATTCATGTGGCCGACAAGAAGGTGCCCGAAATCAAAGAAGACGATTCCGAATATGCCGGCATGCTAATGGCTTTGGAATCCTATTCCGGAGCGATCCGCCTCCAGGGACTGATCAATGACCTGATCAGTGCCAAGATGCCGTCCAAGTCTTGATCGGGATTCCCGGCGGGCCCGATACTTTTTCAGCAAATGATTCAGTCGGAGGTGCGCCATGGAGCCGCTTATTAAGGAACTTCTCAACTCATCGCATCCGATCCCCGAACTCACCGTGAGGGGATGGGTAAGAACCCGCCGGGCCTCCGGCAAGGCTTTCTGCTTTGTCGAAATCAACGATGGGTCATGTCTTGCCAATCTACAGGTGGTTGCCACGAGCGATTTGCCCAACTACGACGAAGTGGAGTCCCTTCAGACCGGATCGTCGGTCTCGGTGACGGGATCGCTCGTTGCTTCGCAGGGCAAGGGACAGAAGTGGGAAATGCAAGCACGGGCTCTGAGCGTTATCGGTAGCGCAGATGAAACGTTTCCCTTGCAAAAGAAGGGACACAGCATGGAGTTTCTGAGGAGCATCGCGCACCTCAGACCCAGGACCAACCTTTTCGGCAGTGTCTTCCGCGTCCGCAGCCGCATGGCTTACGCCATTCACAGTTTCTTTCAGGAGCGGGGGTTTCATTATGTGCACACCCCTATCATAACCGCGAGCGACTGCGAAGGTGCCGGCGAGATGTTCAGGGTGACAACGCTCGATCCATGCGCGACCTACGCAACTCCGCCCAAACCTGAAGATGACTTTTTTGGCCGCCCTTCGTTTCTCACGGTCAGCGGCCAGCTGGAGGGGGAGATCTTTGCTACGGCATTAAGCCGCATCTACACCTTCGGGCCAACCTTTCGGGCGGAAAACTCCCACACGGCAAGACATGCCAGCGAATTCTGGATGATCGAACCTGAAATGGCGTTCTGCGACCTGAAGGGGGATATGGATCTGGCCGAAGCTTTTATCCAGTACCTGATAAAAGATGCGCTTGGGCATTGTGCCGATGAGATTGCCTTCTTTGATCGCTTCGTCGACAAGGGGCTCACTCAAAGACTCGAATCAATCGCGTCATCCCCGTTCAAACGCATTAGCTATGCTGAGGCGATCCGGATCCTTCAGACCTCTGGCAAGACATTCGAATTTCCCGTCGCGATGGGACAGAATCTCCAGTCCGAACACGAACGATTCCTTTCCGAGGAAGTCTTCAAGTGTCCGGTCACCGTGCACGACTATCCACGCACCATCAAGCCGTTTTACATGCGCAGGAACGATGATGGCGAAACTGTAGCCGCGATGGATCTGCTCGTCCCCGGAATCGGGGAGGTCATTGGAGGAAGCCAGCGGGAGGAACGTCTGGCAGTCCTGGAGCAGAGCTTGGCTGAGCACAGCCTCGATCCCGCGACATACTGGTGGTATGTGGACTTGAGGCGATACGGCTCCGTGCCTCACGCGGGGTTTGGACTAGGCTTTGAACGACTCCTCATGCTCATCACCGGCGTTCCGAACATCCGGGACGTCATTCCCTTTGCACGCACGCCGGGAAGCGCTGATTTTTAGAGGTGATCCAGGGTTGGTTTGGGTTGATTCGGGGCGACGGATATCCCATTCTCCGATCGATTTCATCCAACTCCACCATCCCATGGCGAAAGCACCCGAAAAGAAAAAGAAAGTCGATTACGAGGCGCTGTCGTCTCCTTTCATGCGCATACCGGGAATGAAGGTTGAAATCGCCCGCGGTTTGATGGATGCGGGTTTCCGTGAAGCCTATGAACTATCCGGACGGGCACATGAGGTGATCATGGCAGACATGCTGAAACGGAATCCGGCACTTGGAGGGATGCCGGATCTCGCACCGCGATTGGCTCTTGCGATCTACTGTTCGGAATCCACCGATCCCGAACCCGACAAACTCAAACTGGGACACTGGCTGGATCAAGTCAGGAAACCGGTTTCCTGAGCTCAAATCCGGATCTTATCAGCCTATGGCCAATCCCTTCATCGCGGCCAGGGCGGTCTTCAGAATCAAGACCACGGTCTTGACCTCGGTCCGGTAGCCTCCGTTTTTGGTGGTTTTCTGCCGGATCACCAGAACCTCCACATCCTGTTGTAATTTGTGCTCTGCCAATAGCCCGGAACGGACTCCGTCCCATGCCAATCCTCCGATTCCGGCTCCCCCTTTCGCGATCAACACCGCATATCCGTAGGGATGGGGAACCCCTTGCACATCATTGATCGCCACATGCAATTCCATGCCAATGAAAGATTCGGGCATGCCTTCACGGCGTATTCTCAACTTTACATTCACCGGAACAGAGGCTCCCTTTTCGGGAAACTGAAACAAGGCTTCCACCTGATAATCCTTCAACTCCGCGTGCGACGCTTTCAATACGGCATCCAACAGATTGGCCCGAAGCGTCAGGACCGGGAAGCGTCGCCCTCTGCGCATACCACTCAGCCAATGTGGCAACAGCAACACCGCGGCGTCAGCTCCAGCGATCTTCCATAACGGGTTTTCCTGAGCATAGCCGAAGAAGAGCATTCCGGCGCATCCCGCCAGCAAAGCCACAAAGATCAGACCACCCAAAGGATTCGAACTGTCGAAGAAGGATCGATCCCAGCGTGCGATTTGCCGATCCATTGCGAGGAGCTCCTTTAAGCGGGAGAGCTCTGCCAGCTCCCATGGTGCATCTTCAGAGACCGCAACCCGCACGCGTTCATCCGTGTTTCCCACCCCACGGACTAGAAACAGCAAATTGCCCAATCCTATCAATACCGCTCCACCCCAGGGTTCCATTTTCCAGATCTGGAGCGCAAAGCCCGCCAAAATCAACCCCCCTCCCAACATGACGCGCACAACCGTAGACAGGCCGGGCATCAGGCGATACTCGGCATCATCCTGTGCATCACTGGCTTCAGGTTCAAAAGCATCTTTGTAATTGGTCATGACTTAATCGGGTTAAGGGTGGCATGAAAGGGCGCGAGCTCATCATACCCGCTCACCTTCCAGTACAAAGGACAGGCGCCCTGACAAATGGCGAAATCCGGACATTGCCGGCACATCTCATGGGCAAAGCTTTTGTTGCGGCAATACCGCGCCTTGAGGGAATGCCAGACTGTGTCAAAACCTTCATCCAGAAGGCTGCCAACGGGATCATCATAGGACGCACAGGGAAGCACTTCACCCCACGGATTAACCGAGAGCAATCCTTCGCATGCCGCACATCCCTTATTCCCCAGCCCATGGGCCACCGTGTTGAAGATGCACATGGGGAGCGGACTGTACCACATAAACTCAATGCCCTCGCGCTCGCATGATTCACGCACGCGCAGGATCGGATCAATCGCATCCGAGTAACGCACATGCACATCGCCATGGGTTGCTACACTTCCGGTCGGAATCACCAGATTCATGCTGAGCCGGTCGAGCCCGAGATCCCACCGGACAAAGGCGGGTATATCCCGTGCAGCGTCCAGATTGTGCCGGTGAAGCGTCGTATTGGTGTGAACGTGTATGCCCGTGGCAACCAGGGCCCGAACGCCCTCAACCGTTCGGTCAAAGGCTCCCTTGCAACCCGCGATGTGGTCGTGAAGATCCGCATTCGCAGCCTCGATACTGATCTGCGCCGAGTCCAAACCGGCATCCACCAGCCTCCGGGCCATATTGCCATCGATCAGCGTGCCGTTGCTGATCAGGTTAACCCGCATGTCGAGATCCTTTGCATACCGGATCAAATCCGGCAGAAACGGCACCAACGTAGGCTCCCCGCCCGTGAAGCTGACAGAGGGCACTCCCGCTTCCTCACGGATTTGACGCAGCACTTCACGAAACCCATCCACCCCGAGCTCAGCCCGCCCGGATTCTTTGCGCGTGCAATTGCATCCGGCATAGCAAAACCGGCATCGCAAATTACACCGGTAGGTCAACGCCACTTCCGACAATACCGGCCACTCGCTGAAGGGCGCCTCGAATTGCTCCGTCTCCACTGCTGGATGCCCTCCATAGGGATTGAGTCCACTTTCCACTTGCTTCCGAACCGCATGAAGAAACAAAGCGACTTCATCCTTCTTCCGGCGATCCAGATCTCCCATCACGGCCCGGATGGAAGTGCCTGCCAGCAATTCATGCAATATCAGCGCCCCCGTGGGATTCAGCTTCACGACCTGATTGGGTCGCTTGATCAGCAGATGATCCCGCATCCGCACATAAATGTAGGGCTTCACGCGGCGAATGTATTCGTCCACCCAATCCAGTTGGGGATCATCCCCTGGTCCACGGAAAAACTGAAGCAAACGGTTCATAGCCTTCAGTTTCTCTTATCGTGATCCACCGCTGACACACGCACTGTGACAGGCACTATGACACGCGCTGTGGCACGCGCTGTGGCAGGCGTTATGACACGCACTGTGGCAGGCATCGTGGCAAACATTGAGATCGGATATGCCACTCAAATCGTCCAATCGCACCCGCTGCTCAACTGACTCGGGCAAAGCCCCCGAATAGCGGAAAGGATCGTCTGCTTCCGCCTGTATTGGAACCATCGGCGCTTCGGTTCCCGCCGCCGAAGCGGGACGGCTTCCGAATGAATTCCACCGGTAGTAACGGTACCAGTCGTGCGGGGTGAACGCACGCCTCCGCCGGGTGGGATGTTGCGGAGCCTCGCCAGAAGGTGCGGCGTCCGGCGAAGACTCTCCGGCCATGATCGTTTCCTCCCAATAGAGCTTGGTGGCGTCCAGATCGCAGTCCCACGCTTTCTCCTGGATCTTCCGCATGATCAGGTTAAGAAACGCATCCAGATCACTTTGGGCAAAAGTCCCATCCCGAATGTAGCTGAACAGCTGCGATTCATAGTCCTCCAAACGATCCGGTTCCGGCTGCCGCAGCATCTCAAACCGCAAGGGAGGCCCTGAGTGCGTCCGGATCCATCCGTTCTGTTCCATCGAGACCACCATTCCACTGATGATGCTGCGAATCGGAATTTCGAGGAAGAACGCCACCTCCAGCGGGGTAAGGTTCTTGCACACCTTGCCGGGCTTGCGGAACGTACTCAGCTTGAGCTTCGGCGGGGTCCAATCTATCCCGCTCCATTTCACTTCACCCACACTCCGGCGTGCCTTCCGGACAGACCGTTTTTTTCCACGCAAAACAAAGGCAAACAATCCCACCAGGACTGCGCCACCCCAGAAAATCGATCGCCGTGTCCCGGAATGATCCGGCATGACCAACGCAAATGATTCCGCCGGCACGTAAAACTGCAACTTCATCGACGCCTTGTTCCCGGGATTGTCGCGATGCGCGACCAACACCAATCGATCCGAGCCTTCCTCCCTTTGGTAATCGAGCTTGTAGCGCTCATTCATCCACTTCTCGGTTAACACGATTTGGTTTGTATTCACCCAATCACGGGCGTTCTGCCCGGAAGGAATCTGAACGGGAAGCACCACCCTAACGGTCGCGTGGTCCTGCTCCCATGCTTCATCCCACTCGGGAGGGCCCCAATGGAAATAGACGAGCTCCTTTCCTTCATTACCACGGGTTGGCCCCAAGTACTCCGCCGCCGCAAAATCCGTGTCGAAACTGAAGAAATAGGTGAGCGTTTCAGCCGTTGAGCGCTGACCATCCGCCAACTGGATGTCCCACTTCCCGCGGCCCATTGGATCGATCCTGAGCGCATAGCGCTTGCCCTCCGAATCGACCGCATAGCTTGCATCGGAGTCCATCGAGACCCCCAGCTTGTCGGTCCCCGCGAAATAGAAGGCGTACATGCTTCCACCCATCACCTTCCACTGCACAAGGGTATGCACCTTCGCTCGGCCATCCGCCTTTAGATCCACGGTGGTTTCAACAAACCGGACAGTCCCACCGGCAAACAAAACCAGAGGAAACAATAACGGCGCCAGACAATGCAAAAAGTGTCGAATGAGCATGGGGACGGTCCTTGAGGGTATTGATTCGCCAATACGGTCTGGAATCCCAAGTGAACCGGAGCTCCAGAACTGTGCAAGAATTGAGGCGAATCCATCGTGCCACAAAGCCGCCCTGGCACTCAACTCAAAACCATCAAACGGATCGGATCACCAGAGAACCCTCGCGGACGGTCGCGACTCATCCCACGCGGGCACCATCGATTTTCCCGTCGAAAAGATGGATGTGTTGACGGGCATGGGCTGCAAAACGCGGATCGTGAGTTACCATGCACAGTGTCGTCCCGTCGCGATGTAGTCCGTCAATAATGTCCATCACCATTTCTCCGTTCCTGGAATCCAGATTACCCGTGGGTTCATCGCACAGCAGGATCGATGGATTCCCACCCAACGCTCTGGCAATCGCGACTCTCTGTTGTTGCCCTCCGGACAGCTGCTTCGGAAAATGATCGGATCGATGGATCATACCCACACGTTCGAGCGAGTCTTTCACTCTGCATCTGCGCTCCTTTGATCCCATCCCGCGGTATGTCAAAGGGAGCTCCACATTTTCCCAGACAGTCAGGTTTCCGATTAGATTGAAGCTCTGGAACACGAATCCGATCTCGCGGTTCCGTATATGGGCAAGTTGGGTATCCCGGAGCTGATTCAACGGAACCCCTTTGAACCAGTAGTCGCCCGAACTCGGTTGCTCCAATAACCCGAGAATGGAGAGCAATGTTGTCTTTCCACATCCCGACGGACCCGATACACAAAGGTAGTCACCGCGTTCGAGATCCAAATCGATGCCGGTAAGGGCATTGGTTTCGACGCGCTCCGTTGAGAACACTTTTCCGATTCCACGCATCCGGATCAAGGGAGATGGCGTATTCATTTCAGGGTTTCTGAGTGTTGGGAATGTTGGGTTCAACAAGGGTCTCAAAGCGGAAAATCCATGACCAGATTGATGGCCCTGCACATCCGGTTCCAGTTTTCGGATTCGACTCCCAACTGCCGACGCCCTGCTTCGGTCAAGGCATAATACTTGGCTCTCCGATTATTCTCGGAGAGCCCCCATTCCGCATGGATCCAACCTTGGGCTTCCATCCTGTAAAGGGCCGGGTAGAGCGATCCTTGTTCAACCTGGAGCGCTGACTCAGATGTTTGGTGAATCCGGCTCATTATCGCAAAGCCGTGCATCGGGCCCGTGACCAGAGCACGCAAAATGAGCATGTCGAGCGTTCCTTGTAACAAGTCAGTTTTTTGTTTCATAAGGCGAATGGGTTAGGTTCGATCATTCTGCACGCAAGGCAATCATGGGATCCACACTTGCGGCACGCAACGCCGGCACCAGACAAGCGACGAAAGCGGCGAAAGACAAAACCAGAAGGGATAATCCGACCGTCAGCGGATCCATTGGATCCACCCCATACAGCTGCCCGCGGATGAACCCATGAAGGAGCCATACACCCAATAGGCCAATTCCGAGCCCGGCGCCGACCCATCGCATTCCTCCAATCATCGTCGCGCATAAAACGCTCGCACGGGGTGCCCCAAGGGCAATGCGGATCCCGATCTCGCGGGTGCGGCGACCCGTGATAAATGACAATACCCCATAGATTCCGGCAGCGGCTAACAAGAGAGACACACCTGCGAAAAAGCTGAATAGGCCCATGTTGAACCTGCGCCCGGCAGAGAAATCTTTCACGCGGTCGTCCATTAGCCGCACATCGTGAACCGGGTTTGCTGGATAGAGAGCTTGGATCTTTCGCTCCACCTCCTTGGTTACTTGATGTGGATTCATTCCGGTGCGGATCATGAGGTAAGAACCGGATGGAGATGAGTTCGGCAGCTGTGCGAAAGGAAGGAAATATTCCGGCTCAAAGCCGGACTCAGCACCCACGCTGAGCGTGTTTCCCACGACACCAATTACCTCAACCCACGGAAGACCCATTCCAGGATACCCGATTCCGAAGCGCTTCCCAATTGGATCCTCGCCTGGCCAATACATCTCGGCCATACGCTGATTGATCACCGCGACCAGAACCATGTCACCAAACAACTCTGCAACATTACCCGGCCCGACTTTTAATCCGGACTGGACATTGAGGACCGGCTCAGTTCCGTCGAAAACCCTTCCTTTGATTAACGGAATGCCGAGTGTGGAGAAGTATTCGTGGGATACCGCCCGGTTGTAAGCATTTGGATAGTTTCCCTGTTCCGGTTGGGGTTGATTCTCCAAATAGAACGTTGAGTTCGACCGGTACCATGAATACGGAACGGTGGACGATACTGCCACTGATTCCACGCCCGGCACTTCCACGATTGAATCCTTCATCGAGTAATAGAATCGGGGAAGCGCCGATGGGTCTGTGAAAAAACTGGCTCCCGGAGGCGGCGACACCCGCAGGGACACGAGGTGATCTGTCCGGAATCCGACAGGCACATCAAGGGTATTACGAAGACTGCGGATCAGAAGTCCCGCACCAAAGACAAGAAGAAAGGCCAGTGAAACCTGCGCGACAATCAGAAGATCACTGATCTGTAAACGCTTTCCAGCCCGCAACTCTGATCCTGGCGTTCCCTTCAGGGCAGTGTTCGGATGGGTATGCGAAAGGCGCCAGGCTGGAGCAAAGCCAAATATAACCCCAGTCCCCAGACTTATGCCCGCCACGTAAGGAAGGATGCTCCAGTCAAAGCGTGCTTGCCCTCCCGTCAGGTTGCGGATCTCCCACGGCATCAGGCGCTCAATCAGCGAGAAACCGTTCCATCCGAGAAAGACCCCAAGGACACCCGCAAGAAGGGCGAGTAACAGACTCTCCGTCAGCAATTGCCGCAGAATTTGTCGGCGTGTGGCACCTAATGCGATCCGGATTGCGATCTCCCGGCCTCGCGATATGCCCCTTGCCAAGAGTATGTTCGCGACGTTCACGCAGGCAATCAGCAACACAAGGGATACGGCCCCCAACAGCAGCGACAGATGGCTCCGTGAGTTTTGAGCGACCCGCTCTTTGAGGGGAACGACATTAACTGATATCCCTTCATTGACCGGATACTCCCTGGCAAGATCGTCTCCAATTGCCTTCATTTGGATGTGCGCCATCTCCGGCGATACACCTTCCTTGAGTCTGGCGATGACCTGAGTGTTGTTGTGGCTTGCCCTGTCCTGGAGGAAGAATGACTCCACAAAGGGACTCAAATTCGCAACCAGATCCACTTCCTGATGATACCGGAAACCCGGCTCGAGAACGCCTACTATCGTGAGGGTTCTTCCACCAAGATCCACGGTCCGACCCACAATCGCTGGATCGCCGTTAAAATGCCTCGTCCACGCTTTGTGCGTTAAACACCCCACTGCCGGTGCTCCGCCTCGATCGTCCTCCAGTCCCGGTAGCCGACCCATAGCCACTGATTCACTCAAGACGCGCAGAAAGCCGGATGTGGAATAGACCGTATTCAGCATCATCGACCGCTTTTCCGTTGCAACAGCAGACGCTTCGTTTTTCGTAATGCCCATGTAATCGAAAACCGTTTGGCGCTCAACCCAGTCCAAATAGTTTGGATAAGACACGGACATGTCATCCCAGCGCCGGTTGGATTCGGACACTTTCATGATGCGGTCCGCCTCGTGAAATGGCAATGGTGCGAGCAGCGTTTGGCTCACAATGCTGAACAGCCCAGTGTTAGCCCCAATCGCCAAGCCCAGAATCAGGACGGTGGTTAGCGAAAATCCCGGATCCTTTGCAAGCCCACGCAGCGCGATACGGACATCCCTCCAAAGGGTGTCCAGCCAGGCGCCAATCCAACTGTCACGCACTTCCTCCTCGCAGGCATCGCAGGATCCAAACGCGACAACCGCAGCTCTGCGGGCATCTTCTCTGGACATTCCAGAGGCCATGTTGGCCTCCACCTGCATGGCAATGTGCCCCTCGAGTTCTTCCCGCATTTCCTTCCGGAGGCGCATTCTTGATAGGATTCGGTGTATCATGGTGCGAAACAGTGGGTTTGCCTAGATTATCTAGGTGAAGCAATCGATCACTTCCCCTAGATTGTCAAGGGGAAAAGATGGGCTTTGCCAGCATGGCGAAATCACAGCATTGACACTCATCGCAAGAAGTGTTCATCTGTTCACCCTATGAAGCATCTCAGCATCCTGTTTATACTTTCAACCCTTATTCCCTTCGCTATGAATGCCAACATTAAGGACACCTCTGCTGTGATCATCGATTTGGAACGCTCGGCACTTGAACGCTGGAACCAGGGAGATCCGGACGGATTCATCGAAATCAGCGATCCCGACGTGGTCTATTTTGATCCGTTCAGGGAACGTCGAATCAACGGAATGGAGGAACTCCAGGCTCTCTATGATTCGATCCGGGGGATGGTCAAAGTGGACACCTACGAGATGATTGATCCCAAGGTTCAGGCCTCCGAATCCATGGCCGTGCTCACGTACAACCTGGTCTCTGAATCCGGTGAACGCACTTCACGGTGGAATTGCACAGAGGTTTTTCGAGTCAACGGGGAGGGAGACTGGAAGCTCATCCAGACCCACTGGTCTTTCACAAAACCAGAATTTGCGCCCAAATCCTAGGAGGCGGCTGTCAGGGTTAGTATCAAACTGCTCCTACTGGGCTGGACCCGTCTCTTGTTCGATGAGAACGGGATCACTCCGAATCCACAATCTGCTATCCCAACAGTCCCAAACGAAACGCCATCGCCACCTGAAAGGATCATCATCCTTGCCGAATCCCCCATCTTCCTTGATCTGAACTAAGGTAGTAGCCCTTTTTTCATTTTCTCGGCATCCCGATGGTCGCCCAACCAAATCTTGACGTAATCCTTCGCAAAAGCGTCGTCCGGAATGTTTATAACCTCCGCATTATTAAAGAATAACGTCAAACCTCTCCCAGGAACAGAGCTAAGTCCATAGCGATCGCCCTCCTGAACATCCTGGTAACGGCTGTGAAGCGCCTCAACATACTGTGCGTAGCGGATGCTTTGCTCCTCGGACAGAAGCATTCCAAGAATAGACTCGGCAGCATTCTTGAACTGTTCAGCCTTGATTGAGCGGGAGTATACCAACTCAAGATAAAGGGGCTTATCAGTTATGTTTTCCTCACTGACAGGAGCCTGATCAAGATACAGACCAGCTTCATACACTTTGAAAAAAAAGCCAGCTACAAACTGAGTTCTGCCAACCAGTTGGAAAGGCCGTTCTCCAATCACAATCGTCGACTGGAAATCAAACATAGACCCATAAGCTTGGGCCGAAGCTGACAATAAGACCCAAGACATCCATACTGTCCTTGTTGAAGCAATCATAAGGTGGTGAAGACTAGTCCAAGCTACTCGATACCGCTGGGTTGTCCACCAATGAAGGCCGAATTCCATCTCGGATTCACCGATCGACGCGCATTCCATACCCTCGGAACCAGAAGAAAAAATGCTGCGGAGACGAACCCGTAGGCATCTCTGATCACCATCCCGATGATCCGATGTCTACCGGGACTTGTTCTGAAAACAACTCAACAGCGATTTCGCCGCCTGATACACCGGAGTCTTTCCAGCAGCCACTTCCTTTTCGAGGTGTGGCAACTCCTTTGCCACGGCGGGATTCTCCAGAAACAAATGCCGCAGTTCCTGATTCATCAACTCATGCAGCCATCCGACATTCTGCTGTGCACGGCGTTGTTCGAGCCATCCATGCTCTTTCAAATGGGCGAAAAAGCGGGTCACCGACTCCCATACTTCGGCCACGCCATCACCCTTCAGAGCGGAACAGGTCAATGCCTGAACTGACCACTCCGGAGTGTAGGGCGTAAGGTAGTGAAGAACTGTCGACATCTCCGCCTGTGTCCTGCGGGCACGTGCCTTGTTGTCGCCATCGGCCTTGTTAACCACAAACAAGTCCGCAATCTCAATCACGCCTTTTTTAATTCCCTGCAGGTCGTCACCTGCACCAGCGATCCCCAACAACATGTAACAGTCCACCATCCCTCTGACCGCGATCTCATTCTGACCGACTCCGACCGTCTCCACAATGATGACATCGTAACCAGCGGCCTCGCACACCTGAATGGTCGACCGGCTCTTCTCCGTTACGCCACCGAGGTTACCCCCGGTCGGGGAAGGACGGATGTAGGCATTCGGATGAGCCGACAATCGCTCCATGCGGGTCTTGTCACCCAAAATACTCCCGCCGCTCAGGGTACTGCTTGGATCAACAGCCAACACAGCCACCCGATGCCCCTGTTCACACAACATCGATCCCAATGCCTCGATAAAAGTGCTCTTGCCCGCACCTGGCACCCCGCTGATCCCCACCCGCATTGAACGCCCGGCATATGGCATCAACCTCTGAAGCACTTCCTGCCCCATATCGCGATGGGCTGGTGCGTTGCTTTCTATCAGGGTTATCGTCCGCGCAAGAATCATGCGGTTGCCGCTCAGAACACCGTCCACGTGCTCATCAACCGTAAGGGATCGGCGTTTTTTGCCCGGTAATCCACCTGCAGGAGATGGCGTATTCACGCCCCGCATCACAAATGAGGCAAATTCATTGCCAGCGTTCGGAGGTGCCCATTCAGGCTTATTGTCTCGGTCAGGATGCGTCATGTGCCATTCAAATTGGAAAACTCACACCAATACTCCGGATTCGGATCCGGGCAAGCCTCGATCAGCGTATTCCACGTCTGAAGGCAATGGAGGAACCTCACATTAACCAAAGACATTCGCTCAAGTGACGCCAGATAAAATACCAATCAACCCCAACTGTCGATGCGATCGTGTCATAACCCCTCATCCGCATGCGTTGTATCGAAGAGGCTTTTTTGATTCTTATCTATTAGGTGAGATGGTCTCATGTTTCACTTCTCAAGGGACTCCTATCCTTCCGCATCTACAGCAGCAGGATTGACTTGGGACGACCGACGCCCCATTGATTAAAGATACCATCCGGATCCATATGGGATCCATTCATTTTGTTTCATTTTCATGAGAAAACCATTTGCTCTGGCTGTATCGGACATTGACGGCACCATCGCGACCATCGGAGAACCGATCAGCGAAGCCAATCTGGCGGCCATTCGAAAGCTTCAATCGCACGGCATCGAGTTCGCGCTCGCATCCGGGCGACACCACAACAACATGCGCCAGTATTGTGACCGCATTCTGGGGATAGAATGGCTGATTTCGAGTCAGGGCGCCTGGGTGTCCAATCTGGACAAATCGGTTGTGCTCTACGAGGGATACATGAGTCCGAAACACGTCGCCGCACTTCTCGAGAACGGTCGCATCCACAACTACTCGATTCTGGTCTACACGAGGGACGCGATTGTCACCCCTCACCGCGATGACTGGATCGAATTCTACGAAGGCCTGGCCAATAACCGGGTCGTGGAAACCCCGGCATCCGAAATCCCAAACCTTCACTCCTACAAAATGGTCTGGCTGGAGGACGAAGCCCGCATTCAGGATGCCGCCTGTATTCCGCTACCATCCGATGAGCTCCTCGGCATGCAGACGCAACCCAACTTGTATGAGTTTATGCCGGCGACCACCAACAAGGGCTACGCGGTGAGTGTTCTCGCCAAACACAAGGGTTTGGATGCTGAGCAGGTCATCACCCTCGGTGACGCCATCAACGATGTCTCCATGCTTGAGTGGGCAGGTTGCGGGATCGCTATGGGACACGGAGCAGATGTGGCCAAGGACGCTGCCCGTATCGTCACGCCTCCAGCTGATCCTTCCGAAGCATTTGCGGCCGGCATTGACCTGCTCTTCCGGACATTCAACATCCCCTGAAAACAACAAAACCGGCACCCTGGACACGGACCGGTTTTGATTTTTCTTGGGATGGTTCACCCAAGGAGCCCGATATCAGACCTTGAACTGGTGCACAATAGCCTCAAGCTCGTTGGCGAGCTTCGCCAATTCATCCACGCTCGCATTGACCTGACTGATGCCCCTTGAAGTGTCGGTCGCCGCATCATTCACGCTCGTGATCGTCCGGGCGACTTCTGAGAGGGCATTGGCCGATTCAGAAACATTCCGGGCCACTTCCTGGGCGCCGTCATTCGCCCCGGCTATGCTCTTGGCGATTTCGCCAACCGCCTTGTTCTGCTCATTGACCGTGACCACGATGCTCTGCGAAATGGAGTTCACTTCATCAATGACGCGGTTAATGCCGCTGATGGCCTTCACCGCATTTTCCGTATTATGCTGCATATCCTCCACCTGACGGCGGATGTCCTCGGTGGCCGTAGCCGTCTGACGTGCCAGTTCCTTCACCTCGTTTGCCACCACTGCGAAACCTTTGCCGGCGTCTCCTGCGGATGCCGCCTCGATGGTCGCATTCAGGGCGAGCAGATTGGTTTGGGAGGCGATCTGATTGATCACATCCACAATTTTGCCGATTGAATGGGCGGCAACGCCCAGCTTCTGCATGATGTCACTGGTACTCGAAGCTTCCTTACTGGCACGAGCCGCTACTTCCGATTCCTTCTCACAATTCACCGCCACCTGATGGATCGAGGCACTGAGCTCCTCAACCGCCGATGCCACAACGTTCATGGAAGTGGACATCTCCTCAGCGGCAGATGAAATCGAATTGATGTTCGCGGTTGACTGCTCGGTCGCAGCTGCCACCGTGCTGGCCTGTGCGGTCATTTCCTCGGCATTCGCCGCAATCGTGACCGAAGTCGAGGACAGTTCCTCGGATGCGGCCGACAGAGTGGATGCACTGTGCCCCATCTCCCGGATGATGTTATGGATCTTGTCGACAAACACATTGAACCAGTTCGCCATCTCGCCCACTTCATCCTTGGAGTGAATCTTGAGACGCTTGGTTAAGTCACCTTCTCCCTGTGCGATGTCCTTGAGCATAGCGGTGGTGTCCTTGATCGGACTGACGATGATCGATGCCACCCACAGCGCCACCACAGATGCGAGCACCAGAATCACCACTGCGCCCAACAGAATCATCCGCTCCACACCATGCAAAGCAGCCATCGCATCGCTTTCAACAGCCCCAACAGCCAGTGCCCAGCGGGTTCCCTCTACCGGAGCATACGCGAACAGTCGAGTATCGCCCTTATAATGATATCGGGAATCACCTGTCTTACCCTTCATCATTTCCTGAACCATCCCTGAAAGATCTTCGAGCTCGGAATTGCTCTTTGCGTCCTCCACATAATTCGTCTGGTTGATCACCAGCGAACGGTCATTATGAGATACGATCGCACCAGTGTCGTCCACCATCCAGGAATACCCGTTTTCACCGAACTTGACGGTGTCTGTAAGGTCGCTCAGGAACGTCGCCGGAAGCCGCGCGATAAGCACGGCGTTCACCTTGCGGGTATCCTCATAGTCGAATATAGGGGCCGCAATCATGATAACCGGATCTTTCGTCACCCGACTCACAATCACACTCGACACGTTCAGTTCACCGTCAAACGCCTTCTCCAGATAGTCTCTACCTTTCAGGTCAGCAGTCGATTCATCCGGATAACGTGCCACGTAGTCCGGGGTCACCAATCCCATGCTAAGGAATCCGAGCCGCTTGGACTCCGA
The DNA here is from genome assembly GCA_033813415.1 of Opitutales bacterium. Lineage (GTDB taxonomy): Bacteria > Verrucomicrobiota > Verrucomicrobiia > Opitutales > JAFGAQ01 > JAFGAQ01. The sequence goes on from JAPXRV010000057.1 coordinate 20,877, forward strand.
TTCCATCGTCGCCTTCTGGACGTCCCACTCCATTCCCCGCATGCGATTCGTTGCAGCAGCCGACTGCACCACATCGAGCTTTCGACCAACCTGCTCTGCCATCAGCCGACTGGCCACGCCCACAGTCTGAACCAAACCTTCATTCACGTTCTGCCCGATAGCTACTGCACTGCCCCTGTATGCGATAATTGACAGGCTGGCAATTGCCAGCACCACAAGCGACAGTATTACGATCAGGAGCTTCGACTTGAGTTTCAGGTTTTTCCACATAGCGAGAGGGAGTTAGGGTTTGTGCAATGAACGGGATAAGGACATCTGATATCGTCCAAATCTCCTGCAAGTTAAGCCCTATCGCAACCCCACCCATCACTTTTTGCCCGATTCATACGAAGGATATCAAAAACTGAACTTTGATATAAAAACCGACGGGCTACCCGCGCATTCCTTGAGTCGTGAGAGAAGATACGGACCGCGCATTTCCCGGAATCTCACCATACGGCACGCCCTGACCGATTCGAGCCTTCCCTCTAGTCACCCATGACCCGATGATAACCTATTCGGCTGCACTACTCTTGCCTTCTTTGTTCTCCCGTCGCTTCATCGCAAAGAAGGACTGCACCAACGATCGGCATTCTTCCTCCATCACCCCACTGCACACTTCGGCATGATGCCATGCATCCGGAAGCGCATTGAGGTCCGCCGCCCCGCCCATGCATCCCATTCGCGGATCCGCGAATGCATAAACCAAACGGCCCACCCTCGCCATGATAATGGCCCCGGAGCACATCGGACAAGGCTCCTTCGTCACATAAAGCGTAGCACCGTTGAGCCGCCAATCCCCGATCGTGCGGGAGGCCTGCGTGATCGCAATCATTTCCGCGTGCGCGGTGGCATCCCCGGTGCCCAACACCTGATTGTGAGCGGAAGCCACCACCTGCCCTTCATAAACGACCACAGCACCAACCGGGACCTCGTCTTCCCGCCAGGCCTCAATTGCCTGGTTGTAGGCCAGCGACATGAAGAATACGTCATCCCGGTTCAGTTGGGACGGATGCAACTTCGGGAAGGGGCATTCCCTCACACCCGGGCGGACGGGACCCTCTCCGCCATCTTCCACCCGTCTTTCTGCCATGGAATCCTCATCCATATTTCCGAAAGCGCCGATCCGCGTGCCGGAGTCAAGGGTTTTGTCATTTCTTTTCGATTGCCATGAAGGCAGAGATGCTATTCACTTTGCTCTTTTCGAGTTATTCTCATGAATTCAGAGACGCAGCACGCATACTATGGCAGATGATGAAATTGAAGTGAACGGCAAAATTGTTGCCGTACTTCCCGGCACCATGTTCCGGGTCGAATTGGAAAATG
>JAPXRV010000058.1:0-20000 GCA_033813415.1 Opitutales bacterium
TTCCCAAACAGACACAGACGATACGCTGCAATCGCTTCGGAAAAAGCACGTCCACCGTAGATCAAGCGGTAGCCATTCATGGCCAACGCCTTGCCGCCCATCGCGGCGGCATAGCTGCAAAAACGGTAATCCGCCGGATCATCCACCTGCTCCGCACGCACCGCATTGAGGTCGATGTAGGCCGCAACGGTTGCCATTGCCTGCAGCGAGGGCTCAACCACCAGACTCTTGAACCGCTCCATCCACAAAGTACCACGGTTCCCATTCTGGTGATTATACCAGATCGTGAAACGTTGCTTGAGCTCACGCATGAACACTGACACATCCCCCATACGCGCCAGCAAAGCATCCCGCGCGTGCTGCGCGATCTCATCATTCCGTTCCAGCATCTTCTCCAGCCCATCCGGCGTTATCGAATAGGGGGAAATCCGACAACCCTCATGGAACGCCCGATAACGGCTCAGCAACTCCGCATCCGTCTGCGGCTTCTCATGCCGGACGCGTGCCAGGATGTGGAAATGATTCGACATGATTGAATACGCCAGAATATCCACCCCGCAGAACGCCGCCTGCCGCCGCATCATCCCGATGAACATCTCCTTCTCCCCATCCTCCAGCAAATGCTCACCCAAACAACACCGGCTCATCAAATGATAGACGCCATCCCGATTCTGAACCAAAATTCGCTTCCTCTTCATGATCAACCTCCTTTTCCAAAATACCCAACACACCCAAACCTGTCAATAAAGCCCCTGTGTTTCAATTGGAAGACAACGTAGAAGCATTAGTTTTCAATTCCCTGGCGGACCTCAATTCCCCGGGCATAGTAGTGTTTGACTTCCCGCATCTCGGTTACCAGATCAGCCCGATCCATCAAACGCTCACTGGCATACCGCCCGGTCAACACCAACTCAACACCATCCGGAACGCGATCCAGCACAGTCATTACATCACTCTCATTCAGAAGACCAAAAGCGATCGCCACACAGACTTCATCGAAAACCACCAATCGATACCGACCTCCATCCATGGCTGCCGAGCACCGATCCAGCCCGGCTTTTGCCCGATTGTAGTCTTCCTGACTCACATTCTCACGGGTGATACACACCTCGGTCCCGAATTGCTCCACATCGATAAGCGAATGCCCTTCCAAAGCCAACACCTCACCGTATCGCTGTCCTTTGAGAAACTGACCAATGAACACCCGATGGCCATGTCCACTTGCCCGCAGTGCCAACCCAAATGCGGCTGTAGTCTTACCCTTCCCGTTTCCAGTGTATACTTGAATCATAGCGTTGTCCCATCCCGTAATCTCTAGAACGTGCCCATCCCACTCCACTCGAGAAAACGGTATTTCACGCCTTTAAAGAATCCTGTCGCCCCCTTTTCCTCCCATGCGGAGTATGGGAGTGATCCGGAAACCCAATGTTCATCAAAAAAAGCCTCAAAGCGGGTAATTGCTTCACCTGATCCCTCGATCATAGCATTCGCTTCCAGATTCAAGTCCCGCAGGTTCCTCCTTGTCCAATTCGCCGAGCCCAAGAGCAATATCGGATCGGCATCCTTACGTTTCACCGCCATTGCCTTACAGTGAAACTGCTCTCCATGGGTGTCGGCCCAACGCACCTCGACCCGATGGGGACCCCGCCAGCCCTGCATCTCCTTCGCCACCAGACGATTCGGGATGCCGGTCTTGACCCGTCCAAAGGCATCCCGATTGGCATCAAGCAACACCCGAACCCGGGCACCCCTTTTTACCGCACTTTTCAGCGCCCTCACAAGCGCTCTTTCCGACACGTAAAACAAGGCAAGATCCAGTTGATCCCCATCTCCACAGCTTCCAATAACATCCAGAAGCATCCGGTGAATCCCGCCTTCAGTGAGCCATCGAACCCGAATACCCGAGTCCTCAACATGGCGAACCAAGCCAGAGGCCCTCATACGAATCCGGTCAGCCGTTTTTGCATAAGCGTCAAGGCAGCGAGTGGACCAGCCGGCTACCGCAAGCTCAGACTCAAGAGCCTCCATCGCAATCTCCCCTTTGAGCCACAAACCCACATTCGTGTGTGCGGATCCGCCATCCGCCGGATTCAGACTGCTCACCACCAAATCCAAACCCGATGATTCCGATCCCGTTATCAACACCTTCCGGTGGTTGGCCTTAAAAAACAACAGGTTACCCGCCTGTGCCAACGAGATAGAATCCCCACCCGCCTGAAATGGGTGACGCAACCGCCCACGATGCGCCCAACCGTCCGGATCCGAAAGGCTTGGAAGGAGCCTCCGATAAAACCGAGCCAACCTTCCGTAGATCCAGTTTGAATCCGGCATCTTGTCGAGGTCCGTGTACACCACCTCAATACCCGCTTCCCGCATTTCCACAAAATGCTCAAGCTCAGGCCCACCATAAACATGGTTGATTGGATCGCTGATCACCAGAACCGGCATATCCGGCAGTTTCTTTTTTTGCGCGATCAGCGCTTCCGCCAACGGAACAGCCATCTTTCGATAGACTTCGCCCTTGAGTTGACCCGTCCACTCATTCCATAGGAAAAAGTCGGCCACGATGAAAGCGTCCGCCTGTGATATCCGGTCCAACAAAGCATCCAAAATATCCTGGCTTACTTCTTGTTGATCTGCTCCCTCGTCCCAGATTGTTTGATCCACGAGCAACCTGACCCCGTCGGGCGCAACCGGAATCGGATCACTGGAAACGCCCGTCCCCGGCAACGGGATACTGTGAGGGCCGAACCATACAGGAAGCAGCATCGCGAAAACGATCACTGCCAAAACCAATCCCAGCCTCAGCCATCGATTATGCCGCAAGAATCCGTTTGCCATCCCTTTTCTTTCTTCCTTCCCAATTCAGCAGCCAGATCGTTTCCGCTTCGGGCTCAGTTCACCACCTGCTTTCCCAGATCCCCGTATAGTTCCGGTCGACGGTCCCTGAAAAACGGCCAAATCCTCCGGAAACCATCCTGCTTCTGGAAATCCAAATCCGCGATCACGACCTCGCTTTTGTCCGGACTTCCCTCCGCCAACAGATTGCCGTAAAAATCCGACACAAAAGATTGTCCCCAAAACTCGGACTCACCTTCGGATCCCACCCGATTCGCGGCCGCCACAAAGCAACCATTCGCAACCGCGTGTCCGATCTGAACGGATCTCCAAGCACAATGCTGCTGTGCGCCCCACTCCGCCTTTTCGGCCGGTAACCAACCGATCGCCGTTGGATAGAACAACACGCGAGCCCCTTTCAGTGCCAGTATTCGCGCCGCCTCCGGAAACCATTGATCCCAACAAATCAGCACTCCAATGCGCCCCAGCGGAGTGTCAAACACGGGCCAGCCATCGTCTCCAGGCGTAAAGTAGAACTTTTCTTCGAATCCAGGATCCTGGGGTATGTGCTTCTTCCGATATCGTCCCAGCAAAGCCCCATCTGTTCCAAACACGAAAACAGTATTGAAAAACACCGTTTCGTGGACCGACTCAAATACCGGCACAATCAGCACAATTCCGAGCTCTGCGGAAAGCGCCGACATCCGCGCAAGCGTCGGGCTGTTCCCGGGTTCTGCCCAATGGAAACATGCGGTATCCTGCGATGTGCAAAAGTACGGCATGTGAAATAGCTCCTGTAGGCACACGATTCGGGCACCCTTCCGTGCCGCTTCGCGAATCATCCCGATTGTGGAGTCAACAGCCGACTGGCGGTCACCCGTCCAGCGGTGTTGGATCAATGCAATACGTCCCGTTTCTTTCATGGCCAGCTGCTCAATCATCCGAATCTTGCCATCGATAGTGAACAAAACCAAAGCGATGGGCGAGTCACAAATACTCGTCCCCGCTCTTGAATTGACTTACGAAGCACCGTGGGTCCATCATTCAGTGCTTCAATACAGCGTTCAATTTATAAAAACCTCAACCCCTGATCATGATGAACCTGATTCCGCCCTCCCGACTTCACAGCCACACCGCATCGGCATGCGACAGCCAATGCCACACAAGACCATCGATCGCCATCCGCATCAGCCGCCTGCTGATATGCGGACTCATTGCGATTCTTGTCCAGCCTGCCCTTCCCTCCTTATCCGCCCAGGATTCTACTGACGCACCATACCCTCCTCATATCGTAGGGAATTCACACCTGAGGGTTCTCCCGAAAGCGCCAAACGGACGCCAATACCAGCTTCATATTGGACTCCCCGACAGCTACGGAACCGACAAAGACAGACGCTATCCGGTAGTATATGTCACCGATGCCTACTGGGATTTCGAAAAAATGATGGGCATCCGCGGCTCACTGGTGTATGACAAAGTCGCGCCCGAGTTTATCGTGGTCGGGCTCGGATACGCAGGGAACAATCTTAACTACGGAGACCTGAGGCGTCTCGAGCTCTCGCCTGTCCCGTTCGGAGAGCCGGCAGAATCCTCCGGGAAAGCAGCTGAGTTCCTCCAGATGATCAAGAATGAAGTCATACCCTTTGTCGAAGGGAACTACCGTGCAGACCCGGCATTCCGGGTGATGTCCGGAGCCTCTCTGGGAGGACTCTTCACCCTCTTTACGATGTATACCGAACCGGATCTCTTCCATGGTTACATTGCAGCCACCCCCGCTGTCTCAGTTGGCAATGAATGGCTGCTCGAGTATGAAAACGCCTTCTCCGAGTCAGGCAAACAGCTTCGTGCCAGGCTCTACATGACCGTCGGAGGCAATGAATCACCCGATTTCATGAGCAGCATTCTGCGCATGAACGCACGCATCGCTTCCCGCCAACAACCTCATCTCGCACGGGATTTCCGCGTTATTGACGGGGAACGGCACGCTGGCATGCAATTCGAATCCTATGTGCGTGGTCTGCGTTTTGTTTTTGAACCCCTCGCCCCGGAAACCGGCCCTTCGACCTTTCCCTGAAAAATCGCTGGGTGGATCTCAAGCATCCACCGCCGTTTCAGGGCCTTCCTGATACCGGCCCATCACGCGGAACTTTGCGTAGCGGCTCTCCCGCAAGGCACTTGGAGTCATCGCCGAAAGCTCGCGGAGATCCTCTGAAATACACTCCGAGACCCGCTTTGCGGCCATGTCAGGATCATTGTGTGCACCGCCCCTCGGTTCCGGAACGACGCGGTCTGCCACTCCGAGCTTCACCAGATTATGGGCATCCAACCGAAGCGCCTCAGCTGCGTCCGGAGCATGCGCCCGGTCCTTCCACAGGATCGCCGCGCATCCCTCGGGAGAAATCACCGAGTAGTAGGCATTTTCCAAAATCGAAACACGGTTGGCCACCGCAATCCCCAATGCACCTCCGGATCCACCTTCCCCGATGATGATCGTAACCACCGGAACCGTCAACTGGCTCATCTCACGGATGTTCACGGCTATTGCCTCGGCCACATGCCGCTCCTCAGCCCCAATCCCCGGATAGGCCCCAGGAGTGTCCACCAAGGTGATCAACGGCAACCTGAACTTCTCAGCCTGCCGCATCATCCGAAGAGCCTTGCGGTATCCCTCCGGATGCGGACATCCGAAGTTCCTCCTGAGGTTTGCCTTTGTATCCCGACCTTTCTGGTGACCGATCACCATTACAGGTTCACCGTTGAAAAAGGCCGGGCCCGACACAATCGCAGCATCATCCTTGAATAGACGGTCACCATGAAGCTCCTGAAAGTCCGTGAACATCCGGTTTACGTAGTCCAGCGTGGTAGGACGCCGCGGATGCCTCGCAATTTGAACCCGCTGCCATGACGTCAACGACGCATAGATTTCGTCCTTTGTGTGCTCGATCTTGGCCTCGAGAGCCAAAATCTCCCGCTCCATATCCAGCTTGGATGTCCTCGAACTATCCCGCAGAGACGCAACCTGCTTCTCAAGGACCTGGATTGGTTTTTCAAATTCGAGCACAAACTCGGTCTTGTTCATGGGGGCAATGAAGGTCGAAGTCCGTGATTTGTCAATGTGCCCGATGCGCTCCATCCTTTACTTTTCTGAAGATTACCCACAAAAACACCACCATAGCGGCATGAGCAGATTATTCAGTTTCTTCAGATCCGGGTTTTCCAAAACCACCGAAAAGGTAGCTTCCGTATTCAGCAGGCGAAAACTGGATGACGATACCCTCTCCCTCATGGAGGAGACGCTCTATGGTGCGGATTTCGGTCTCGAGACGACTGACGAGGTCATGGAGGCCATCAAAAAATGCTATCGGTCCGACAAGGAACTGCGGGATAAGGATCCTGCCACCCTCGGGGTCAGTGTGCTGATGAACCGACTTGAAGGATCGGAAGGCCGGCTCGCCCCGGTCGAAAGCAAACCACAGGTCATCTGCCTGATCGGGGTCAATGGCTCCGGGAAAACAACCACCGCCGCCAAGCTGGGAAAATGGCTGACCGACCAAGGGAAAACCGTCCTGATCGGAGCATGCGACACTTTTCGGGCCGCCGCGAACGAACAGCTCAAGACATGGTGCCAGCGGCTCGACTTGCCGCTCATTGCCAGCCAACAGGGGGCCGATGCGGCATCCGTCGCCTTTGATGCCTATCAGGCGGCCGCCCGCAGAGGGGCGGATTATCTGATCCTCGATACCGCCGGACGGCTGCACACCAAAAGCCACCTGATGGATGAGCTCACCAAGATCCGTCGCGTCCTCCAGAAGCTCAACCCGCAAGCCCCCGAACACAGTTGGCTCGTGGTAGACGGAAGCATTGGCACCAACTCCATTCTGCAGGCGCGCACCTTCAACGAAAGTTTCGGCCTCACCGGGTTGATCCTCACCAAACTCGACGGCACTTCCAAGGGCGGCGCGATCGTTGCGATATACCGCGAACTCGGGATCCCGGTCTACTTTGTTGGACTGGGAGAAAAGCCTGAGGATCTCCGTTTGTTCAACAGCGAGGACTACGCTCACGCAATATTCGGGCTTAAGGAGTAGCCTTTCCATCGGCGCCAGCAAAAAGGGTGCGTCGCATCATCCGGATCACAGCCGACGTCTGGTAAAAACAGAACAGAAAATTGCAGAAAGACGGTTCGCCCTTACAATCATGCTCCATTCATGCCTTTTCCCGATCTAACCGCCGGTGGACTCCATGCTTTCCTCGCCGGCATCATCACCAGCCCCCACTGCGTCGGTATGTGTGGTCCGCTCTTCTGCGCGATGATACCGCTGAGGAATGAAACCCGCCCATCCAGTGGAATATCCATTGAGGGTTCCCAAATCGCCTATCATTCGGGACGGGTCATTTCTTACAGTCTCCTTGGCTGGCTGGCCGGGGCCCTCAGTCTTCGATTGATTGAGTGGTTCAAGTGGGATTTCTCGGTTTATTTCCCGTGGATCCTGATCGGTTTTCTTCTCATTTTCGCCCTCGGAATGGATCGGTGGCTCCCAAAAGGAATCCCCGGATTCTCCCGCCGGCTATCGGGAATGATGAGGCTGCTTCGGAAGCTGCCATCCTGGATTCCCTTTTTCGGAGTGGGGTTGTTTTCGCCGCTCCTGCCATGTGCCCCACTCTACATGGTTCTATGGGTCGCGCTGGTATCCGGATCTCCGCTCTTCGGGATGCAGATCATGCTCGGATTCAGCCTGGGAACAATCCCGCTGCTGTGGCTCGCCCAAAGCCAATTCCTGAAATACCGGGCGAAATGGGCCTCCCGCTACGTGCGTTGGGTGCAGCGCGGACTCGCTGCCGTCGCAGCGCTGATCCTGGCAATCCGCTTTCTCATGGTCGGAGGACCGCTGGAAGGCGGGGCCTGTATCGGCGGCTGAACCACTCCTCCGCCAGCGGCCAGCTACATCGCAGCATCCCACACTGACCACACCCGCAAGGCCAAATCATCCGCCGCCAGAACGGGCTCTGAACGCAATCGAATCGCAATCCGTCTCGACATTCCCGGAAACAGATCGAAGTAGTTATCGCTGGGATGAAGGACCGCGTTATCAGCGAACAGATACACCCCATGGTGATACCCGCGGGATGCAATCTCGATCTCCCATTTTCCGGCATCACGGTTGATCCATTTCCAAAGCAAAGGATGGGCGGATGCAGTCATCAACCTCGGAGGACAAGGGGTAAACGCATTCTCGCTGAGGACTTGATCACCCGCGCGGAAAACAACCCGCACCACCATCCGGAAGCGTGATGCAAGCTCCAATGCTTTTGTCAAATCCACCATTCCGGCCGCCACACCGGTATTCTGAGGCAATAGCATCTCCTGCCCGCCCCTGTCCAGAAGCGCTCCATCCACATCGAAAACCTGCCACTCACATACTCCCGTGATATCAGCCAAGCTGTCATTGATCACCCGCAAGTGATACCCGGAGATGGTATTGATATGCTCGTTACCCACGCCAACCCGTGTCGTTCCCTCCGCCCGGGCCGTAACCAAAACCGGCGAAAATGACCGCTTCATCTGGTATTGAAGCGCCTTCCACTGGCCCCCGAAATCAATGCTGCTCCATGATGACACCGGCCAGCAATCGTTCAACTGCCAGTAGATAACCCCCATGCACCGCGGCATATGGGACCGCCAATGCTCGACTCCGGTGCGGATCGCCCAGGCTTGAGTCAATTGCGATAAATAGGCCATAGAACGGTAGTCCTTCGGGAACGGATAGCGTTGCGACAGGTAATGGAAAATCTTGGAGTTGCCCCCTTCGTGCTTTTGATGCGTCTCAAAATCTTTCCCGAACACGTTGATCCTGCCTTCAGGGATGAACTGACGGGCGACTTCGTAAGAAGGATAGCTCTGCATCCCAAACTCCGAAATGAACCGGTAATAGGTATTCTGGAAGTATTCCGGGGCAGCCAGTCCATGCCAGACCGTCCAGTCATGGGTATCGCCCGCATCCGGGATATCGCCCATGGGCCCGTTCGGGCAAATATTCAGGTTAAGATAACCCTCCGGTTTTGTGGGAGAGGAACGCCAATACGGACGGGTTCCATCGAGTTCATCGACCCTCCGGGCGAGCCTTTCTTCGAAGATCTCCATATACTCCGCCCGCAGCCGGTCGTTACCATTGTGCTGCAAGTAAAGCTCGATCTCGTTGTTTCCGCACCACAATGCAAGGCAAGCATGATGCTGGAGTCGCGGGATCTGAGTCTCAAGCTCACGATCAATCCCGTCCAGCATTTCCGGAGTCCCGGGATAGACCGCACAGGCAAACATGAAATCCTGCCACACCATCAACCCGAGCTCATCACACAGATCGTAAAACTCTGGCATTTCATAGATCCCGCCACCCCAGACACGGATCATGTTCATGTGCGACTCCACACAGGATTCCAAAAGTGAACGATAATCCGACTTCGACACCACGTGGGGAAAACTGTGGGCGGGAATCCAGTTCGCGCCTTTTGCAAACACCGGACGCCCGTTGACCACAAAACAGAAACTCTCACCCCACTGGTCCGGCTTGCGCTCGAGTTCAATGGTCCGCAGTCCAAAGCGTAAAGACCGTGCATCCAGTAACTTCCCTTCCCAGAACAAATGCACCTCAAGGTCATAAAGAACTGGCTCTCCAAAGCCATTTGGCCACCACAACTCAGGTTCTTCAATCCTCACCTCGGACCCTCTGACCCTCGCGACCTCGTATCCTCGAAGCGACACAACAAATTCCACATCCGGAGAAACGTTGCCCATTGCTGTCTCCACACGGACCTGCAACGCGACGCCATCCTTCGCGTGCGTCTGTGAAACGTGAACACGCTCAATGCGATCGCCCTTCCAGACCTCCAGTCGGACCGGACGCCAGATTCCGCTCGTTGCGAAGCGCGGCCCCCAGTCCCAACCGAAGGAACACTGCTGTTTGCGGATGAAGGCGCATCCGCCCACTTTATCATTCCATTCCCGCGGATAGGATGGATCGCGGTGAGCTTCAATATAGGCCATGGGGCTCTTCAACCGCACCGCAATCCGGTTATCTCCATTCCGGAGCCGATCCCGCACATCCATGCGGTAAGATGCGAACATGTTGGCACCGGAGCCAATCACCTCACCGTTGAGCATGATTTCACAGTCGGTGTCGACCCCCTCAAAGACCAGTTCGACATGCTCTGAACTCAACAAGGCTTCATCCGCGACAAAGTCCCTCCTGTAGTCCCAACTGCAGCGCTCAATCCACTGAAGCGACTGCTCGTTTGATCCTACGAAAGGTTCAGAAATCAAACCGTGGGCCAACAAATCCGTGTGAACACAGCCCGGAACATCCCCGGTAATCCAGTTATCATCCGAATCAGCGCGGCGCATTTCCCATGCGCCATCCAATGGTAATGTTCTTTTTTGCATAGAGGGATAGGGGTCCGAAATCCGGGGTTATACGCCGGACGCCATACGATACGCAGGGGCCATCGAAAGACAAGCCAGATACCACCAGAAACGCCACAGCGAAACACACTGGTCATCAAAAACAGTGATGCGAGGAAATGTCCCACTATGAACCCAGCCGAACCAGACCGTAACCAACAGTCATTCGTCTCTGGTAAACGCTGTGAGGTTTACAATCCTTCTCCAAGCGTCCGGGGCCGGACCATCACCGGCATCGCCAAACGGTTGTGCCCGCGCGCCTCAACCTGGATCTCTCCGCTGCCCTCCATGATCGCACGCACCCGCACACTCACTGACCGGGTCCCGACTTCGATCGTGGCCGGATCCCACTCCAACAGACCTGGCCGGGTCAATTGCATCACAACCGGAATCCCAGGATCGGGCGCATCGTAGTCCACCGAAAACACGACCAGAGCCGACTCTCCTTCGACCAGATCAATCCGCTGTGGAACCGCTCTTAATTGACTGTAGTCGATCCGGAAAACTCCGGCCGGCAAAACAGTCTCGCCCGTCTTTACCTCCACCGGGTAACTCCTTCCCGCATCCATCGCCGGCACATCAAATTGAAGCTGATGAGCCGACACATAGCGTGTCGCAAGCGTCTGACCTCCAAACATCACGGTGTCGCTGTCCCGAAACCCACGACCCAAAACGGCAACTGCCTGCCCCGGCTGAGCCCGCGTTGTCTCAAGCTCAACATAGCGGTTGGACAAACGGAACTCCTGCACCGGGGTAGCCGCAATCGTTTTTCCGGATGCATTGACCCACTCAAAATAATAAAGCGCGCGGTTTGCACTGCCCTCCATCGCATAGTCAAAGGAATACACGCCATCCGCTCCGGGAGTGGACGCCATCGGATAGACCTTACCGCCAACCACCACCCGCATGTCGCCTTCCGACACCATGCCTTGTGCCACATCCCTGCGAACCGACAAACTGTAGATCCCGGACGGGTTTTGCGGAATCAGTTCTGGAGTCAGGTTCACCAATCGATCAGAGGTCGTGCATCCGCTGAATAAGCTGATGATTCCGAACAAACACCCCGACAGATTCAAGACTCTTGACTTCATATTACGCTCGCTCACACCCTTTAGATCATGCTTTTTGATCAAGATCAATCCCTTATCCACATTGTGCCACAGGAGAAGGGTCCTTTCCGCACATCGGCAAGCTGCCAAACCACCCTGAAATGACGGATACAGCCCAAGGTGTTGTGTCTGAACCAGGGGATAATGTCACCACCCAACCTCTTGGGTTGTACGTTCACGTGCCCTTTTGCGCCACGAAATGCCATTTTTGTGCCTTCTTCCAAGCCAAACCGACCCGTGAAACCATCGGGACCTTCATTCAAGGAATCGCGGCAGAGTCCCGCCTTTGGGCATCAACCAAACCCCAACCACTTGAGACGGTGTTCTGGGGAGGGGGCACGCCTGGAGTTCTCTCCGCAGACGATATGCTTCGGCTCCACCAGTCCCTTGAACCCATACTGCAGGGCAATCGAATCCGCGAATGGACCGTCGAAATGGCGCCGGCCAACCTCACTCCCGCGAAACTCTCCGCATTGAAGCGGATTGGTGTGACCCGCATTTCGATGGGAGTCCAGACCTTTGATCAACGGGTGCTCGATGAAATGGGAAGGCACCACAGCCCCGGACAAGTCATGCGGGCCTACGAATGGATAAGGGAGGCGGGATTTGACAATGTGAACCTCGACATGATCATCGCTTTTCCAGGGCAAACAACTGAGGACCTCGAACACGATTTGGATGAGGTCATCCGGATGGCTCCGGATCATGTCTCGGCTTACTGCCTCACCTTTGAAGAAGACACACCGCTTTACGCCAGGCTTGCCGACGGAGTATACAAGAGAGACATCGAACAGGAAGCCGCCCTCTACGAATTCGCGTGGCAGAAATTGGAAGACGCCGGATTCCATCAATATGAGATATCCAACTTCTCAAGAGACGGGTTCCGATCCCTTCACAATCTCAACACATGGCGCATGACCGAATGGATCGGCATGGGACCATCTGCCAGTTCACAATTCAGGGGCATCCGCAGCACACACGCCCACGATCAGGGCACCTGGTTGAACGACATCTCCACGGGATCGTTGCCTGAGCGGGAGAAAGTCGTCTTGAATAACGAAAGCATCCTGACCGACTGCCTGATATTCGGCCTCCGGATGACGGATGGACCGGATCTCCCGGCGCTCATCCAACGGTTTGGAAAAAGTGCCCTATCAAAGTGGGAACTCCTCTTTCATCACCTCACAGCCGATGGGCTCGCCGTATATGAACCCGACAACTACCTGCGACTCACACTCCAAGGCCGGTTGGTCGCGGACGCAATCGGGGTGGCTATCCTGGAAGCGGATGATGCCTGAACTATTTGGCTCAGGAAACCAAAGCCATTCCGTCGAATCGCGAAGGGTCGTTCCGCTCAATCACCCGATCCGGTTGCGCTGAATGACAACCCATCCTCGTCTGCGTCGGATGCGGATACACTTATCGTCAAGGGCTGTCCCGCTTCGACCGTCCGGGATCCAACCGGGTTGAGTTCGGGTGGTTGATTCGCCGAAAGCTCGGAAAACAGGAAATAGCCCGGCAGATTCGCGTATGATCCATCCGCCGCAAACAGCACCACACTTCGGAAGGTGGGGATCGAAACCGCTGACCCGGCCAAAGCCCCGTCCACCCTCCGCCAGGTCACACCACCCGGCAACGGGAAACTGACGGTCGCCTCGCTGTCATTGATAAAGAGAAAAGCAGATCCCTGCCACACAGCCGGCGAAGGATCGGCCCAATCGGACTCAGCGGATTGCCAGTTCGCTATGGTTTGGGAATTCCCCTCCTGGTTGATCACAAGGTCCAATCCATCACCCGTGACAAAAGTTGAGCCCGCCATTGATCCGAAATCCATGTTGACCCCATCTGAATAATCGTAGCTCAGGCAACTGTCGTTGGGAAGGGCCCATGTGGCGAGGTTCTCCGGGCGATCGGATTGCCATGGCCGCGCACCGATTCCCATCAGGTTTCCTTGAATCGAATGATTCTGCCCTCGCGAACTGTTGTCAGCGGCCTCCAGACATAAACCTGCCGACCGATTGGACAACAACACATTGTCGCGAATCGTGCAATCGAAGTTGTTTGGAAGGAAGATTCCGTTTCCCCCACTTCCATAAACCGTGTTACCTTCGATCACGGTGTGGTGGAAATCCTCAAGAAACTCTGGCCAAATCCCGTGCCCGAGAGGGAAAAAAGGTTGGGCGGATTCCATATCGCCCACCGTGTCGAGAATGATGTTTTCGCGAATGATACTGCGACTGCAGTTGGCGTAGATCGCGCCGCCATCGTTGAGTGTGTTCATGCAGTTTCTGAAGACATTGCGCTCAACTGTCTGTCCATCCGGACCGAGGATGATGCCGGCATATCCGGTTTCACGGATCCGATTATACCTAACGATCACACCGTTCCCGTTCTCATTGGCCACACTGATAATGATGCCGGCCGCATGCCAGGTTCCGCTTCCGCCCAATCCATTGCGGTTTCCGATTCGATTGAGGGTATTATGCTCAATTATAGTCCTGGTGGTGTGTTCGGGGTTCTGAACCCAGGAAATCCCCAAATTCAGAACATCCTCAATCCGGTTGCCCGTAATGTGACTACCCGCGCAGTTCCATGTGCCAAAAATCCCCTTGTCGCCAATGTGCCGGATATCACAATCCGTCACGGTGGCCAAGCGGTTCACCTCAACCCCTGTTTCCACATAGTGCTGAACGGTAATGCCTTGCAATGTGCCGGTATCGATCGAAAGCCCAACAGGTCGCCACACCACTTCAACCGTCATTGATGCCGGATCAGCTCCGGCGGGAGGATAAATGTATAGTGTGCCGGAAGCGGAGTTCCAATACCACTCACCGGGGGCATCCAAAGCCTTAAGCGTGTTGTCGATGAAAAACCCGCTGTCGATTCCAGTGAGTCCGGATATTGCGGTCTGACCACCCAAACTCAGCCGTCCTGAACCATTGTCCGCAGTGATTGGCCGGGTTTCATACCACCAACTCCATTTACGCCACCTGACCTGAGCTCCCACCCAATATCCGCTCGACGCCCCGGGAACAGAGCCCAACCCGGTCTGCACAATCAGGTTATCCCCGCTCCCCTCCTGCGTCCTGAGCCAACCCGAATTGGGATACCTCGCCAGTGTTGCAAACTCTCCATTCACGAAAACCTGGGTCACTCCACTTTCACCCGGATTGACCTGTGCCGTGTAGATGCGGTTGTCCCCGGACCATGGACTGAAACCCGTGACAACCCTGCTGCCACTCAACACCGGAGCGGGATAACTCACATCCCCATATGGCAAAATGGTCCGGTCATCGGACAATCCAAGACCACCTTCGCGAAACACGCTACCTCTCATCAAAAATATCCGGTCGCCCGATCCCGAACGACTCAGAGCCGTCCCGACTATCGACAGAGGATCCTGCTCACTTCCGGCAGCGTCAGGCTTTCCCTCGTTGCTCACATACCAGTCCTTGGCATAAAGGGAAACATCACCAGAACCCCATCCCAGACAAAGAAGCACACAACTGGCACTCATAACAATGCGGGACGACTTCGAAAGGAAAGTTTCGTGCCTCATAGGGAATAGAAACGTTAGGTTGAGTAGATAGAAACAGGGAAATGGAATACTTTCCAAAGATTCAACGGGTCCATATTTCATCAATAATCCGACACAAAAGCAATTCCCGAAACGCCGGACCAGGAAGATGTGACTCCAGTATTAACAACAACCATCCACCCTGTCCTAGTCTCAGGACGCACTCCACAGAACAGGAACGTTACTCGTTTACCGTTCTCCCGCTGAACGCTAAGGTTAAGGATTCTCTGGACACCTCGAATGCCACGGAAACAGACCCGACTGGACCCAGGCATTTGGATTGATCCGCAGCCCAATCCCTGTAAGGATGTCAGTAGCCTGGAATGAAGCAACACGGTTCAGTTCCCACCAAAACAGCATGTCCGCATTGCGATCTGCTGGTAGACATTCCTGCGCTTGGCAAACGGCAGATCGCCTATTGCCCGCGTTGCGGCTCTGCCTTGCTCCATGGACGACCCTGGAAGGCATGCACCGCACTTCCACTGGTCATCACAGCGTTTCTACTGCTGGGTGGCTCGCTGTATTTTCCCTTCCTTTCGCTGGAAGCTCCAGGCTCCGCAGTTGAAACCAGCATCTATGGAACGATCATCCGGGTGTCATCCTATGATGAGCCCATTCTTGCAATCGTTTCATTTCTATTGGTGATCGTCTATCCACTCACGCTTCTGCTGGCAATTCTTTCGCTTCTGCTCGCAACCCCATCCGGATCAGCTGTTCATCCCTCCGCCAGATGGATGCTCCGTTGGGTAAGCACCGGAACCCACTGGTCAATGGCGGAGGTTTTCATCATTGGAGTGATGGTGAGCCTGACCAAAATCACATCCATTGCCGATGTCCAGTATGGCGCTGGATTCTATTTCTACGCAGGTTTCGCGATCGTGTTCACCCTGCTATTGAAAAAGACCGATTTTGGATGCCTATGGCATGGCACATCACAAACGCTTTCCTGACCCATGCAAGCCGGAGATCATTTTTCCACCGCAAAGGAAGCTGGACTGATGCTATGTCCATGCTGTCACTCCATCGCGGAAAAAGAGCATGATATTTGTCCGGTGTGTGGATCAAACATCAGTATCCGCTCAAAATCCAGCATCCAGAAAACCCTGGCTTGGCTCATCACCTCCGTCATTCTGTATATTCCGGCGAACGTCCTTCCGGTGATGACGACACAAACGCTCACTTACGACAGCTCAAACACCATTGCATCCGGGATCATCGACCTGTGGGCCCATGGCTCGTATCTGATCGCGGCGGTCATATTTTTCGCCAGCCTTATTGTTCCGATCGGGAAAATAGTCGTCCTTGGCTACCTTTGCCATTGTTTGATCCACCGGGATTCCATTTCCCTGAAGACAAAGACCCGCGCTTATGAAGTCACCGAAGCATTGGGCAAATGGTCAATGATCGATGTGTTTGTCGTTCTGACGCTTGTCTCTCTGGTTCAGTTGGGGCATCTTGCCTCGATTCATTCCAATCCGGGCATCCTTGCATTTACCGGTGTGGTGGTTTCCACCATGATGGCTGCGCGCAGCTATGACGTCCGGCTGCTGTGGGATGCTTCCACCGAAACAACTTTCACGCCATGCCATCCCAAGAAGCCATCGTAGTATCCGGAAAGCGCATCTCACTGGTCTGGATCTTTCCCGTTCTGGCCCTCCTTCTGGCTGGATGGATGTTACTCCACAAGGAACTCCAAAAGGGACCCTTAATCACCATTCATCTCGAGAACGCAGAGGGCATTACCGCAGGAAAAACCCAGATTCAGGTGCGCAGCGTACCTATTGGACTCGTGAGCGATGTTGAGCTTGGGAAGGACTACAAGGGTGTGGTGGTCAAAGCCAGGATTGGCAAAGCGTATTCGCAACTCCTCACCGAAGATTCCAGACTCTGGATCGTAAAACCAAGGATCGGACGCGGCGGGATCAGTGGTTTGGGAACCATCCTCTCCGGTAGTTACATCGAATTCGTACCAGGTGAGTCGCGCGTTTATCACTATGAATTTCAAGGGATGTCCACCCCTCCGATTCAGAATGATGATGGACATTCCATCGTCTCCCTCGAAAGCGAAAGTGCATTCACCCTCAATGTCGGCGATCCCGTCCTATTCCGCGGATTCGAGGCAGGAAGAATTCTCAGCACCGGCTTTGACCCCGATCATCTCCGTTTCACCTACACACTGTCCCTCCAACCCCAATTCACCGAACTCATCACTGTGAACACGCGGTTTTGGATGACCCATGCCGTCGACATGAGTCTCGACTCCAAAGGGATTTCCCTTCAGCTTGCCTCACTCGACAGCCTACTGAACGGAGGCATTTCATTTGACATCCTCAAGCCGCGGGAGGAATCCAATCCGGTTCCTTTGGATCACCGTTTCAGGCTATACGAAAGCTACGATGCGATGATCCGTCAGCCTTATCAATTCGCGGCCCATTACCTGCTGATGTTCGACAACTCTGTGCGCGGGCTCAACGTAGGGTCACCGGTTGAATACCGCGGACTTCAGATTGGATCCGTCGAAGAAATCTCCATTTCCTACATTGAGGAGCGTGTGTTCCGCCCCGCTGAGGCGATTCCCATTCCCGTATTGATCCGTATCGACCCGGGCCGCTTCCCCTACGGCGACACACAAGAAGGTCTCCAAAAACTCATGGACGACATCGAATTACGGGTTCAAGCCGGAATGCGGGCAAAACTGTCGATTGGGAGCCTCCTCACCGGCGGTCTTTACATCGACTTCAACTACTTCGAGAACGCGGATCCGGTAGACGCCATGCAAACCGTCGCCGAGCACCCCGTCATTCCAACCATCGGATCAAGCGCTGGAGAAATCGAGGATCGGGTACTCAGTATCCTCAAATCCATTGACCAGCTTCCGCTGGGAGAAACATTCTCCGACATCCAGGCCTCTCTGGATCAAATGCAGGCGGCAGGAGAATCACTTCGAAACCTGATATCCGGACTCGAGCCGGCCTTCTCCGAACCATCCACCAGGAAATTGGTTGAAGCCTTCACCAACGCCGCGCTTTCACTGAATGACTCTGCCCGCGACTGGAGCAAACACGCTCCAGTCTACCTGCAGTTGAATGAATCCCTGTTAGCCATTCGCAACGCCGTCGTGGAGATTGAAACCCTCGCCTCCAAACTCAACGCCAAACCCAACGCCCTCGTATTTCCGACAGCACCAACCCTCGACCCCGAACCACCCAGTCCCCGCAAATGATCTCAGCCAAAGCATTACTCACCACTGTTCTTTTTCTCGGGTTGGCTGCCTGTTCGACCATCCCGGAAACCGTGACTTATATTCTTCCGAACCCTCCGCTTCCCGACAGTCCGCAGGTCCCCGACCTGAGCGCACCCGGAATCCGGATCGACACCATCACACTGGCGCCCTATCTGTCGGATCAGGGCATGGTGATTGCATCAGGAGGGAACCGCATCACCACCACCCGGAATCACCGCTGGGGAGAACCCATGCGGGACGGAATCCGCCGCTACCTGTCACGAGTCCTTCACAGTCCCCATTTTCAGTTGGTCGATTCAAAATCCCCGGTCTCTTCAACCGCCAGATACGCCATCCATCTTCAGTTCGACGCCTTCCACTCCATTGAATTCTCCCATGCGATTGCCGAAGGCACGTGGAGCCTCATCGAACTGGCCACCCGCGAAGTGGTGCTTCATGAAAGCTTCCAGTTCGCTTCGAACCTTGAGATTCAAGGCTACGAAGGGATCGTCGCCGCTCAGACCGACCTCCTCGACCAACTCAGCCGGACGCTCCTCCACCGCATCCATTCCTCCCTCCCATTCCCCCATCCGGATCACCCGGAAGGGAACAACTGAGGATCCGGGAGACGGAACACTCACGTGTTCCGCTACGGGAAGAATACATCCAGTCCATCTTCCTTGGGGTCTTGAGTGAAAACGCTGCATGCAGGGTCAAACGGGCGCGAGGCATTTCTTCTTCAGTCCTGTAGGTCCTGTTAATCCTGTCCAAAAGAGAAGATGAACAGGATGGGTTTCAACATCGCTCACAAAGTTCGCTATAAGCCCTGCGGGCCACATACGGTTTACTCACGCAAAGCAACAGATCTAAAATTCGAAATATGTTGCCGAAGCGAGGCTGAGGCGTCTGTAGCCCTTCGACTCAGCTCAGGACGTAAGCCCGCAGGGCGATGTAAAAACCTCTTTATATTTAACATCGCTCAACCGTTCCGCTTTCGTCGAATGGGCATCGCCCACCACGATTGCTTCGGCCTACGGCCGCGCCACAAGGCTTGAAGAGGGTGAACCACGAACGATCCGATAATCACGTAGAAGACTGTAATTCTCACAAAGGCTACAAGGCACAAAGGAGGACGGCTTATCATCGGCTGTAATTCATCGGAATGCCTTTCTGTCAGCCTGAATGACAAGCAATCATCCGCAGATGGAAGATCCCCATCTCCACCCTTTGTGCTCTCTGCGCTCTTCGTGGTTAAAAATCTTCAATCCCTCTTCCTTTGCGCCTCCGGGTCTTGAGTGCGGATCCGGCTTTCCGGATCAAACGGGCGTGAGACATATCCTCTTCAAACCTGTAGATCCTGTTCATCATGTCCAAAATCCCTCTTCCGGAGGGGGTGGCATCAGCCATCCTCTACAACCATACCCCACCCGCCATCCAATCGCATGGCGGATGAGCGGGGACGCTCATCCCTACCCACAACGGCCATTTCAATAGTAACTGAAACATCCCTGCTCGCGCGCTTTCATTACCATCTTTCAAATGGTAAGCATTTTATCCCCCAACTCTGAAGAAAGCGACGGGCTTGATCATGAGCGTAGTCGAATGGCTGAAGCCGCCACTGATCAGTATTCAACCAAACAAGAACGCGACGGGCTTGATCATGAGCGTAGTCGAATGGCTGAAGCCGCCGCCTCCGGCGCAACGGCCCTTTTTCATGGTTTTCGGGGATTTCGTGGTTCATCTTCCCTCCGCGCCTCCATGCCTCTGCGCGAGATCCTCTTCTTCTTCAATCCAACA
>JAPXRV010000059.1:0-21411 GCA_033813415.1 Opitutales bacterium
GGCGAGCCCTTGAAGCTCAAGACATTGAAAGATCAAAACGTTTTCCTTGCGGCCAAACGTCATTTCCAAGCGCTTAACAATAAGGGCCTGAATGATCCCTTTTTCCGTTGGGTCTTGGCCGGGCCTCGCCATTTCGCATAAAAGCTCAGGCCTTTGGGGCGGGTGAAGATTGACGGTTCCGTGATTCCAAACGCTCTGCTCATGCAAGAATCATGTTACCGGAATGATACCACTTCAACTAAAATCATCAAAATTATTGAGATCATCAATTCCGGTATTCCTTGATATTCAACACTTTTACAAGTGCAAAACCCGTATAAATAGGGCCAATATAGATTATGCAGATCCACCCGATCAAAATCCACCAATCCAAGCCTACCCACTCCAGCAGCCGCGAGATAGAGAGCCGCCGGACCTCCAAGCCCGCCGAGCCCGATCACCAGAACCGATCCGTTTTTCAGCATAGCCTGATGCCTCGTCTCGAATCCGGGCAAAAACAGGTGCCGGCTGTATCGTTCCTTTTCCTCTTGCGTGATCTCCATGAAGACCAAAATCTAAAGGCTTCCGTCCAATGATCAATGATCCACTCATCACGGTTGCAGGTTTTGTCATCGCCCTATGGTTGCTCCGTTCCTGGATCGCAGATGCGCGTCACCATGCCAAAACCGGCCACATCCGGCCATACGCCTTTCCCGGTGCCACATGGACCGCCCCTGCGATTTCCCTGATCGGCGCAGGGCTCGCGATAGTGCTGGTCCTTCTCTACTCGTGGTTTGAATGGAGCTTGGGAATTCACACGCTGCAATCCACTCTATCTTTCTGGCAAATTCCAGCGATCCTGGCGGCTCCGGTCATCGAAGAAATTGTATTCAGGGGTTACCTCGTGATACTCTCGCGAGGCCGCAAGCTCCTCATCCTGTCGATTATTCTCTCATCGCTGCTCTTCGCACTCATGCACCCATACGGATGGGCAATAACGGTTCCCGATTCCATCTTCGATCTCTCATCCTGGTCCATCCGGCTCACTCCGGATCTCCAGTTCCTCCTCACCACGCTCTACCTCTTCTTACTATCCCTCCTCTGCTTCGCACTCCGATTCCACCCCGGCAATCCGAATCATTCCCTGCTCCCCTGCTTCTGGGCCCATCTCGCAGCCAATGTGTCGGTCCTCGCCGTGAAATTGTCCCAAGGCTTTGTCTCATAAGACCATATCACGCTCAAATGTTCCTGCATACGACAAGGATGTCGGCAACTTACAATCCGGAATCTACTCTTTGTCAGGATCGACAATTCTCATGTATTTCGTAGCCAGACTGTCTCACGGTTAAGCACCAACCGGCAGATCAAAAGTGATCCAATTGCAAGAGCACCCATACTGCCAAAGCATGTGAGGATCTGCCCTACAGTCGCCGAGCCCGCGATAATCGCCTTCGTAATCAGCGTTACATTCAGGAATGGAATCATGAGCGTCCGGTATCCGATATCCAAACCTGGCTGAAGCCCGATCGCCACAGGAACGATGACAACCAGCAAGAGCGGGCTCATCAAAGATTGTGCCTCTTTGAAGGAGTTCGACACCATCGAGAGACACAGCATGACAGACCCGAATACCGCGCAGATCGGTATGAGCAAGGCGATTATGAGAAGAATCACACCAGGCCTCAGAAGATCCCACAAGGTGTCCATGATCATGGCGGGCATCGCATCCGGAAAAAACCATGAAACCATCTGCACGGAGGCAAACAGACTGACAACGCTCAGAAGAGCCGACATTAACCCGAAGCATGCAACTACAAAAAATTTCCCTCCAAGAATAGACAACTTTCCGACAGGCGCACACAGAAGGGTCTCCATCGAACCTCTTTCTTTTTCACCTACACCGAGGTCGACGGCTGGCTGCATGCATCCGACAAAAGCGATCAACACAAAGAAATACGGAACAAAACCGCCACCCACCATTCCGAGGATCTCCCGCACACTAGACAAGTCCACCGAGCTCCACTCCACCACCTTCAATTGATCCCGACTGATTCCAAGTGCCGAATAACGGGCATCCTGAAGCTGATTCCGAAGCTTGTCCAGATCGTCCGATATCCGGTCTCTAACCCAAAGTTTCCGTCCGCCCCTGTAGTATAGGCTAATGAATGCAGTGCCCGTATCCGAACGATGCATCTCGTCATAGTCGCGACTCATCAACACCACAGCATCAACCTCGTCGCGATCAAGCTTGCCGGTGATATCCGTCACCCCAAAGCCATCTACAATGGAAATCCCTTTGCGATTTCTGAGACCATTCACCCAATCCTGCGCATTTCCGTGATGGACAATTCCGAGACGCAACGTCCGCTCACTGTCCGTCTCCTGCAACCTTGTTTGAACACCAACCAAAATCAGCATAAGCAAGGGAAAAAGCAGGATGGGCATAAGCACCGAGACGATAAGCGCCCTGCGATCCCTCAGCGTATCCATCAAGTCCTTCAGGAATATGATCCGCAGCGACCTCATGATGGATCCTCCAATCCGGAAGGCTGGCCCACTGCGTCGAGAAACGCCTGCTCCAACGATCGCCCGGGATAGACCTGCATGAAACCATCCAGCGTCCCATTGTAGCAGAGGCTCCCCTCATGAATGATCGCAAGATCCTGAGCTATCAGGGCTACTTCATCCATACGATGAGTCGAGAACAACACCGTCTTCCCTTGATCCCGACTACGCCGGATCCAGTCCATGATCGCCTTCGCACCGATCACATCGAGTCCGGAAGTGGGCTCATCAAACAGGATCACCTGCGGATCATGCAACACCGTCCGGGCAATCGAAAGCTTCTGTTTCATTCCGGTTGAATAGCGCCCCACCCGACGATCAAGATAAGATTCAAAACCAAGCGATTGAGCCAGTTCGGCAGTGCGAACCAAGATCTCGTCGCGGTCCATCCCATTAAGACTACCAAAGTAACTCAGGGTCTCGCGGCCACTCAGGCGATCATACAACCCCGAAGATCCGGTCAAAAATCCGGAATGGGCCCGCGCCGCTTCCGGGCGAGCGACCGCGTCAATCCCGTCTACCCAGACACGACCCGCTCCGGGAGTCAGCAAAGTGGCAAGTATCCGCAAGAGAGTGGTCTTGCCCGCGCCATTTGGACCCAGAAGAGCAAAGACCCGGCCGGGTTTGCACTCAAACGACACGTCACGGACGGCTTCAATAGCGGTTCTTGAACCTCCGGACTTCCCTGCGAACTCACGCTTGGGAGCCGATCGGGTGCGGAAAGACTTGCAGACGCTTTCGACCCGTATCACTCCGGTCCTCCTCCCAAAGCCACAGATGAGGCGGCGTCATTTTCGTCATAGATCAAACGTTCCACTCGGAATCCTGATGATTGCAAACCCGACACCACACCCTCGGGCCCAACAAGATGGAGAGTTCCGACAGCGACAAACAAACGGGTGTGATCGTTGGATATCTCAACCATACGGGCAAGCATGGTCCGGTTTCTCGTTTGTATCAAATCTTCCCAAAACGACTTAATCATGGGCGCCACGTCCGAATCCGAAAGCTTGTTCAACTCCATTTCGAAATGAGACGCGTTCCCGGATTTCCACGCGTCAAAGAGATCATCCATTGACTCCTCCAGAGTATCTACAGTCTGCAGAAATGAATCCAGCACAATCATTTGATCCTCCAGCGACCCCATGCGAAAATAGGAAATCTGCTCCTCTATAGTCTCGAGGGAAAGCATCGGTTTTCCACGGGACTCCCTACGATGTTTGAGATGGGACTCCACACCGTGCTTGATATTCAGTTGACCCGACGCCATAGGCAGCGAATGGATAAGCAACGAGAAAAACCAGGGTTCAAACTCCAGCCTTTCGATCAGATGGATACCATACGGATTGAGGACACGCTCCAACTTAAAGAAAGTATCCGACGGAAGCAGATCAAAAAGGTTCACACCCTCGGGCAATCGGGTCATTTGGTTCAGCAGATCTTCCATTCCCGACAAGGTCTCCTTGTCAATGTCGATCTCAAATGCCACGGCATCGGATGAGGAAAGGGCATCGTATATCTTCTGCGGCAAAGGATACATTTTGGAATTTCCCGCATGGATCGTGCCGAGCAACGTGATGGTCTGATCCCCCTTTGTGGCGGTGAAAGCCAAGGGTAATGACCCAGGAGCAGCTTCCAGCCACGCACTTGAAACCAACAGACAGACGCACGACAAGACTAATAACCAACCCCAATTGGGTTTTTGCACGATCACTCTCATCGCTAATCGCACCCGAACCTCCTATCGCAACAGAAAACAAGGAGCCTTCGCGCCGGATCCCGTGTCTACTCGCAGATACTCGAGAATCCGCCCCCGCATCGCTTCGCGCACCCGCAGCGATAGAACTCCATCCTTCAGCCCATAGCGCATGATCAACGACTCACGTTCATCCGTGCGAAGCGAGGGATGAAGCACCAGATTCAAAGTCTCCTCCCGGTCCCACGTATGATCCGGAACATCCGGTTCATAGGGTTCATCCGGCCATTTTGCGGAACTAACCTCGCACAACGGCAAATCAAAATAGCAGCGCTCACTCAAATCCCAACACCGAGCCAACCAACCCACCCCATCAAACAAGAACGCCTTTGGTGCGATCTCCTTTTCCACCGGAACCCGATTGGACACCTTTTGCATGGAGACCCGGATGGATGCACTCCGGATAACAGCTAAAAACAGCAGCCTTTCCACGCGAAAATCCGGGTTTCGTCCGACTACCCAAACGCCATCAATCCGATCCCGGATCGTCTCATCCTTCACATCCGCTATCCGACTCGCCAGACACCAGGGAAAAACTCCACACCCGGGATCACCCAAAAACAACATGAGTCCTTCTTCCAATACAGGACGGTGCAAAACACACTCCATTTCATCTGTCGACTCATAGTGCTTACGCCGTAAATCGTAGCGGACAGCACTTGGATTAAGCTGCTGAAAACGCTGAAGATCAATTGTAGCCTGAGGCTGTGAGATCCCGAATGCCTGCCGCAAATCCCTCCGGTTTACCACCCCCCGCCACCATGCAAGCTTTTCGAGAAAACGTAGTCTTTCCGTGGCGGCCCACGACTCCGAGCTCTCGATTATCTTCATGCCATTCAGGAATTTTAGGAAAGTTAATGATGCACAACGAGAAGGGTGTTAGCAAGAAAATTCCTATCATCTATACAATTTTAAGCACGAGACTAAAATAACTGAGTATTTTTCACCCTTTCAAGGCCAGCATATCATCGATCAGCTCATCGACTGCGTCGGGCCCTGTGTTCCAACTACACATCAGGCGCACTCCTCCCGCAGCAACAACATCGTAAAAATGCCATCCCTTTTCCCTAAGCCCACGCTTCATGCGAAGATCCATGTCCAGAAATAACGCATTGCCATCCACAGGAAACATCAATTGTGCGAGTCCGTGTTCACGGATCCCACTCTCCAACCTTCGCGCCATCGCATTTGCGTGCCGCGCACGAACCAGCCAGGCATCGCCGTCAAGCATCCCATTCCATGCTGCCGCGATGTAGCGCATCTTCGACGCCAATTGACCCGCCTGTTTGCATCGATAGGCAAAATCCCGAGCCAACCCATGGTCGAAAAACACAACGGCTTCCCCATAAGCCATTCCGTTTTTTGCACCCGAAAAACAGAGGACATCAACCCCGACCTTCCACGTTAGCTCCGCCGGTGACACCCCCAAAGATGCCACAGCATTCGCAAAACGTGCCCCATCCATGTGAACATGCAGACCGTGATTTCCAGCGATCTTTCCGATAGCTCTCAACTCCTCCGGACAGTAGGCCGTACCGGTTTCTGTCAACTGTGACACGCTGATTGCCTGAGGCCTCGGAAAGTGAATGTCGTTTCGACGCGTAATCCACGAAAGCACACTGTCCGGCCTCATCTTGCCATTCTCCCCATCGGCTAGCAATAGCTTCGCCCCATTTGACATAAACTCCGGAGCACCGCATTCGTCAGTCTCGATGTGGGCCAGGTTATGACAAATCACGCTGTGGAAAGACTGGCAAACCGAAGACAACGCCAAAGCATTCGCGGCCGTACCATTAAATACAAAAAACACCTCGCAATCCGTCTCAAACAATGCGCGCATCCGATCCGCCGCTTCCTGTGTATGGGAGTCCTCCCCATAGGAACGACAGAAGCCGTCGTTCGCCCTTACCATCGCCTGGAGCGCTTCTGGACAAATCCCGGCATAGTTGTCACTCGCAAACTGCAAATGATTACTCATATCCGCCTAATCTTAACCCATGATTTGGAAGGGGCAAATCCGGAACACAGCCTTTTTCGAAATCCTTCCAACAGGAGGATTTTTGCCTTTTTTATGCTTTCTCCAATCGGGTAACTATAGCGCAAACGCTACCCGTAATCGCCTTTTGGCAATCAGAGCTCTGGCCCTCTCTTGCTTTTCGTGTTTTTGGTAATGTTGGTGCCTAACTGTTCCCTTTCGAACATGCAGCCACCAAACTCTGGCTCTGGGCTAAGATATCCCGGCAACGAGTCCTAGTGAGCCCGCAGGGCGAGCGTTGATAAAAAAGATTACTCAACATCGCTCATTCCACTCGATGGATGGTTTCGTGGTAAGTCATTTCATATTCTTGAAGACTTTGGACAAAAATGGCTGATTTTGATCAGCTGCTCCACTCAAGCATCCGTTCGATGGGCAGGCGGGCTGCTTCAATTGTGCCTGGATCGAGCACGATCCCGGGTTCGAGGGTCTCCAGACAACGTTCGAGCTTCTCGAGCGTATTCATCTTCATAAACCGGCACTCATTACAAGCACAATTCTCAGTGGGTCCGGCGATGAAAGTCTTTCCGGGAATATCCCTTTGCAACCGGTGAAGCATACCGGTCTCGGTCACAATGATGAAAGCATCCGATTCATGATCCCTGCAGTAAGTCACCATTTTTTCGGTGCTGCACACGATATCGGCGATCCGTCGCACGCTATCCACGCACTCGGGATGCGCCACCACTGGAGCGCCCGGATATTGAAGGCGGATGCGTTCGATAGCCTCGGTCGAAAAGAGGACGTGAGCGTAACAGTTTCCCGGCCAAAGCTTCATGCTTCTTCCGGTCTGGCTGGCGACCCACTGGCCCAGGTTCTGATCCGGAACAAACAGGATCTCTTTGTCAGCCGGAATCCGATTCACGATATCGACCGCATTTCCGCTGGTACAAATCACATCGGAAAGCGCCTTCACCTTCGCGGAACAATTGATGTAGGCGACCACCACCATACCCGGGTGTTTCTCTTTGTAAGCGGCGAGTTTTTCAGCCGGGCATGAATCCGATAACGAGCAACCGGCATCCATATCCGGCAGGATCACCCGCTTGCCGGGATTGATGATCTTGGCGGTCTCTGCCATGAAATGAACTCCACAGAAACAAATGACATCCGCGTCTGTCTTGGCCGCCTGATACGACAAGCCCAGCGAATCCCCGACGTAGTCCCCTACCTCCTGAATCTCCCGTTCCTGATAATTATGAACGAGGATAACCGCATTCTTTTCCTTCTTGAGTTTGAGGATTCGCTCCTGCATCGAACTCAAACCAGTGGAACCGGCATTGGCTTCGGGAGCAAATACCAGAGGAGCAATCGCTGATGGATTTTTGTTCATGGTGATCAGTAAAAGACCAACATGTACCCGCATGCCGGGCTGTTTTCAACTCCGTATCGACTCAATCCGGAATTTTGGCTCCCATGGCTCTCTACCCCTAACGGGCTCTCAAAGGCCAAATACACCTTTCCGTGCATAACCGGAACACCCGGGCCAAAATGCGGAGGGATTCGGCGTTGACTCTTTCTTTCGGGCACTCTGTTTTCTATCCAATTCGGGACATCGTGCCTCCGTTTGGACACAACAAATCACACACGTATTGATCTATGACACCGTTCGATATCATCGTAGCCGACCGTATCGCTCCCGCTGGAGTTGCCTTTCTCAGGCAGCAGCCGGGATTCAATGTGACCGAGGCATATGGCTCATCCAAGGAGCAGATGCTTGGGCTGGTGTCCAATGCATCGGCAATCGTCGTACGCAGTGAAACCTTCATCGACGCCGACATCATCGCTGCGGCCCCCAAGCTTCAGGTCGTCGGACGGGCGGGCGTCGGGGTTGACAACATCGACGTCGATGCCGCAACGGAGCGCGGGATCGTGGTGGTCAACACCCCTTCCGGCAACACGATCGCTACTGCCGAACTGACCTTCACGCACATGTTGTGCGCAGCACGCCCGATCGCACAGGCGGACGCATCCATGAAGTCCGGGAAATGGAACCGCAAGGCACTTCAAGGGATCGAATTGAAGGGCAAAACCCTTGCAATCCTCGGCCTGGGCAGAATTGGAACCGAAGTCGCCCATCGGGCACAAAGCTTCGGGATGCGCGTCATTGCTTATGATCCATTTCTTTCCGATGCACGGGCAAAAACCATCAACGTCGAGAAAGTGTCTCTGGACAAAATTTGGGGACAGGCGGATTTCATCACTGTCCACATGCCCCTAACCGATGCCACCCGCAATATTGTTGGACGCGATGCTTTTGCGAATATGAAAGACGGGGTGCGCCTCATCAACTGTGCACGCGGCGGTCTCATTGAAGAGGAAGCACTGCACGAAGCGATCCAATCGGGGAAAGTGGCCGCAGCTGGACTGGATGTCTATGAAAACGAGCCGCTGCCGGCTGATCACCCCATGCGTCAGTGTGCCAATCTGGTGATGACCCCGCATCTTGGGGCTTCCACAGAAGAAGCCCAGACCAACGTCGGAATCGAAATCGCCGAAACCGTTTCAGCCATCCTCACCCAAGGGCTCATCACCAATGCGGTTAACATGCCTTCCATGGATGCGCACACCCTGCATGCGCTAAAGCCATACCTGAGGCTGGGAACCATCCTTGGCACAATTGCCCAACAGATCAGCCCCGACGCCATCGAGCGGCTTGAGATCACCTTCTACGGAAAAATCGTGGATCTGGATTCCATGCCCATCACACGCGCCATCCAGAAGGGCTACCTCAACAAGATTTCCGGGGACCGGATCAACGATGTCAACGCCGCGGTGAAGATGAAGCATCTCGGCATCGACGTCGAAATCACCAAATCCAATGCCGACACGCCTTATATTGAGCTTATCGAGGTTTGTGCGATATCGGGCGGTGAACGTTATATGGTTGAAGGCACCCTCATGGGCCGGGACCTCAATCCCCGGATCGTAGGCTTCAACGGACGCGACATTGAGATCAGTCCCTCGAAGTATCTGCTCATTGTGGAAAACAAGGACATGTTGGGCATGGTCGGCATGCTGGGAACCATTCTCGGCAACGACGGATCCAACATCGCCAACATGAGCCTGAACCGTAAGCGTCCCGGCGAAACCGCCCTGACGGTGTTCGAGCTCGACTCCCGTCCATCCCAGAAGGCGATCAACGAGATGCTCGCATCCGACCGGATCCTCAAGGTGCAATTGGTTTCGCTCGACGGAATGAAACTCAATCCCTGATTCAATCAATATCGACAAACTTCCCGGGACTATGACCACCGCAGGAACCATCGCGATTGGAATCGCGCTTCTCGCCGGATACATCCTCGGATCGATCTCCAATGCAGTCTGGATCTCCAGAATGCATGGAGTCGACATCCTCACGGCGGGTAGCGGAAACCCGGGAGCAACCAATGTGAAAAGGGTGCTGGGATCAAAGCCCGGCAACCTCGTATTCTTTCTTGATTTGCTGAAGGGGTTTGTAGCCACCTTCTGGCCATTTATTCCGGCGCTACAGTCCGCCTCATCGATCTCTGTCCAGCCCCAGTGGATGGCACTTGCCGGACTTACCGGGGCGCTATTGGGACACTCTTTTTCGGTTTTCATCGGGTTCCGGGGAGGGAAAGGGGTCGCCACGGCAATGGGCGGGCTGCTCGCGATCATGCCTGCGGTTGTCCTCGCGGCGGTAGGGGTTTGGGTATTCGTATTCTATGCGTTCCGCTATGTCTCACTTGCATCGCTCGCATTTGCCGTGAGCCTGCCTGCACTGACGTTTCTCGCATGGAAACTCGCCTGGGCACTGCCTCGCGAAACGGGAGCACTGGAGTTTGGAATCGCTATTGGGGTGTGCCTACTCATCACCATCCGCCACCGCTCCAACATCCGCCGGCTGATCAATGGCACCGAAAGCAAGTTCGCAAAGAAGTCGGCCACCACCCAGGCTTAATAGAAGAGCATGCGCAAAGCACTGAACAGACTGATCGACGAACTCCACCGGCTCAAGGAGCAAGGATACGAGGGTGTCGAAGTGTCGGATCGCGCTCTCTCCCAATTGAAAACCGCTGTGGAACATCAGGCCACGGCAGCAAAACCTCCCAAGCTGGAAACTCCACAGCAGCAGGACATGGTCAAGAAGCAGGAGCTACCTGCCTCCTCTTTTAGGCGCGAGATTCAATCTCAAGCACAGGAAGTCCCGGCCCCCTCAAGCGCTGCGCCCGTCCAGCCTCATCCCTCCGCCCCATCGCCTTCAGCATCCCCTGCCCGGCCACATCATGCTCCGGCGGCAACCGCGCCTGTTCTTCCGCCGCCACCCGTGCTATCGATTCCGGATGGAAGCAAGCCCGATCAATTGGCATGGCTGAGGGACCGTGTGCTATCCTGCCCCGTCTGCAACAGCAACCTTCGGCCCGGCAAGAAACTCGTGTTCGGAGAAGGATCGCCGGACGCATCCATATTTTTCTGCGGGGAAGCCCCGGGTGCGGACGAAGAGATTCAGGGTATTCCGTTTGTGGGAGAAGCCGGAAAGCTGCTCACCCGGATTATCCAGGCCATGGGGTTGAGCCGGGAGACTGTATACATTGGCAATATCATGAAATGGCGCCCCGACAACGGATCCGACTATGGAAACCGGCCGCCGACTGTCGAGGAAATGGCCTTCTGCCTGCCCTATCTGGAAGCCCAATTGTCCATCATCCGCCCTCAGATCATCGTCGGGCTCGGAGCGACTGCGCTTAATGGCTTGCTCGGGTATGACCCTGAACGCCGCATTACGTCGGTTCGCGGACAATGGTTTCAGCACGGATCAATCCCGGTGATGGCCACCTTTCATCCATCCTATGTCAACCGGAACGGGACCAATCGCATCAAGCGCATGATCTGGGAAGACATGCTGGCTGTGATGGAGCGAGCCGGACTCCCGATCTCGCCCAAACAGCAGGCCTACTTCACCTGATCCGGAAAAACACCCTTTTGCCGACCTGCACAACCAGCGGTTGCGCAGGACGGGACAAGCGGACCA
Organism: Opitutales bacterium; assembly: GCA_033813415.1. Lineage (GTDB taxonomy): Bacteria > Verrucomicrobiota > Verrucomicrobiia > Opitutales > JAFGAQ01 > JAFGAQ01. Next base: position 11,329 of record JAPXRV010000059.1, read on the forward strand.
TCGCATCCGTCACCGGATTTCCATCCATCTTCACGGCCCCCTGCTGGATGAATCTCCCGATTTCCTTCTTGCTTGAGAATAGAGCAGTGGCCGCCATGACGTTAACCAGGGTTTCCTCGTTTCCCGAAGCGACCGCTGACCATGAAAACTCCGGCATCTCATCCGGGATCCGGTTTTTGGAGAAGACCAGTTCAAATTCCGATCGGGCAGCATCCGCCACTTCCTGTCCGTGGAAACGTCCCACCAACTTTGCCGCGAGCGCCTTTTTGCACTCCATCGGGTGATCGGACTCCATCGCTTTCACCTCTTCCGGAGAATAAAGGAGCAACAAACGGTAATAGTCCCACATCGTCGTATCGCTGATCGACATGATCTTGCCGAACATGTCCTTGGGACTATCATTGAAAGCAATGTAGTTATCCTGACTCTTGGACATCTTCTTCACTCCGTCCAACCCGACCAGCAAAGGAAGTGTCATCACAATCTGCTGACTCTTGCCGGCGTCCTTCTGAAGCGCGCGTCCTACGAGATTATTGAAGAGTTGATCTGTGCCACCCAATTCAACGTCCGCATCCAGAATCAGCGAGTCATACCCCTGAACCAGGGGATACAGAAACTCGATGATCGAAATCGGCACATTCTCGCGATGGCGCTTGGAAAAATCATCCCGCTCCAACATACGGGCAACCGTCATCTTCCGCGCAAGCCCGAGGCAATCGGAAAAACTCATGCGGGAGAACCATTCACTGTTGTAGACCACCCGGGTCTTCTCCTTGTCAAGCACACGGAAAGCCTGCTCAAGGTAGGTCTCGGCATTCTGGCGGATCTCCGCTTCGGTCAAAACCGGACGGGTGGATGAACGCCCGCTCGGGTCGCCGATCGTGGTCGTGAAATCCCCGATGATCAGAATGGCCTGATGCCCAAGATCCTGAAACTGGCGCAGCTTGTTGAATACTACCAAATGCCCGAACGTCAAATCCGGACGTGTGGGATCCACGCCCAACTTCACGCGCAGCGGACGGTTTTCACTCAACTTGCTCAGAAGTTCCTCCTCACTGATCAGCGTATCGATGTTACGCTTGAGAAGGGCCAGTTGTTGCTTCGGTTCCATATCAGAATGCCGATATGGCGCAAAGCATCCGGTGGATCAATCCGATTCTTCCAAAACAAAGGCAACGTCGGCACCCTTCACATCGATTCCACGATGAGACCCTATTCGAATTGCGGCACAATACCGGTTTTTCGAATTGACGTTGTCGAAATGTGTGTTTTCGTTTCAGCGATATCTGATTATCTGCCTGTGAGCGCTAAACAAAAATCATACAACCTCGAAATCTCCCGTCATTCGGACGCGGTGTTCGCGGTTTGTACGTATTCCATGCATTCGCATGTGGCGCTCATGCATTCCACGGTATCCTCGTGGATCATGATCCGCAGGCAGGGAACCCGTTCAGAAAAAGCCTAATTACCCCAATAGTCACTTTTTCCAAAACCAAGAACCCTGCTTCCGGACCGGAACGCAGGGTTTTTTGTTTGGCGAAACCCGAAAACGAAAGAAGAGCCATGCACACCGCAATCAACACAACCCAAGTTTCAATCAGGCACAGCGACACGTCCCTTATCGGGACACGCTCAATGCATGGTTGTGCCACAAGGAAAGCACGCGGAACATCCAATCGATTCTCCGCGACAGATCCGCTTCACGCATCTCCTTCGGTAATTCGTGGTATGGCATCTATTCAGGCAACAAGCAATGACACCGGGATCCAATACAAGCCGGTCTCCACAGAAGATATCCCATCCATCATCCGGCTGTGGCGCGAATGCACGCCACAACAACCCGATGGGCACCGGGACCACGAACCAACCCGAATCCCTATTCCATGGAAGAGCTGGATGGCGCAGGACGACGGAGTTATCATAGGAGCCTTTGTTGTCTGGCATGACCCGGAAAAGGGCGATCAACACAGCCTCATTGTCTCCGAAGACCGACAGAACCTCGGCATCGCTTCCGGACTATTACTGAGCGCCCTTGGCAGCCCATTGGCAAGGGATCCACGGGACAGGTTTCTCTCGTCGGATCGAGAAGGCGACGATCCTCTTCAATTCAAACGCGACGAAACCGTTCACTTCGCGGGTTTTCCCGCGCGGGCTTCCTGATACCGGAATATGTCCGATCGGCAGCATTTCATCCCGGGCGAGATCCGTTTCAAACACGGAGCCCCGGCGATGAATGTGGCCAATCTGCGGTCGAACGGACGAAAGCGTCCTGAAGTGTCAATTGCTGCGGTATGGGATAAGGGTGCAATCCAACTAAAGGGATTGTCGATCACAAAGAGGTGCCATGATCCGTAGCACAGCCAACCTTTCCACCGCCGGCAAACACGCGTTGGATCGCCAGCTTGATGTCGGATATGTGAATGGGCTTGCACAGGTAGCCATCCATGCCTTCGCGCACGGCCCTATCCCCTTCTCCCTTGAGTGCGTTCGCCGTAACCGCGATGATCGGAACGTGTCCGCCGGTGTCGCGTTCCCGGGCACGAATCAAGCGGACCGCTTCGTAACCATCGAGGACTGGCATCTGAATGTCCATCAGGATCAGATCATAAGCAGCAATCCGGGACATATCCACCGCCTGCTGCCCATCTTCCGCAAAAGTCACCTCGTGACCGAGTTTGTTGAGTATCGCCTGACCGATCTTGCGATTCACTTCACGGTCATCGACGAGTAGAATCTTCAGCGGGCGGATCTCATCCACTTCCGGTGGCGCATCGCCAGCCTCAGTATCCTTGGATTCTCCTGCTTCTCCCTTCATCAATTGCGGAATCCGATCACACAATTCAAAAGGAAAAACGGGACCAAACAAACACTCAACATCCGAGGTCGCACCCTCAATGTGTTTGAGAGTGTCCGCACGATCCACGATAAAAAGGACAGGACAATCCACCAGGCCTTTGCTACGCCTCTCAATCAACCATCTCGCCTCCTCTCCACCATGGAGGCCGGTATTCACCACAATCAGGTCAGCCCGATCACCTCCCACATCGACCATCCTGACAAAGGCCTGAACAGATGGAGCCACCCTTACGTTGCATCCCATATGGACAAGGGTATCCCGAAGAGTGCCGCCGCTCAAAGGACGTTCCTCCATAAGGAACACATGTTTATCCTGCATGACTGAGCGTGTGGCGTCCCAGTCGCACTTCTCAGCCGGACTCACTATCCCCAACACGACATCAAATGAAAAACGACTTCCCTTTCCCGGTTCACTGCGCACTTCAATGTGGCCACCCATCATCTCCACAAGTTGGGTTACTATCGACAATCCCAGACCTGTTCCACCGAACCTTCGCGTCGTGGAATTGTCGGCCTGCTCAAAAGCTCTGAAAATGGCCTCCATCCGGTCATCAGGTATACCCACACCGGTATCCGCGACTTCTATGCTGAGCCTGAGCTGCTCGCCGGACAGAATCTCACTCCTCATCTCAAGAAGAATGTGACCCTTCGCCGTGAACTTGATGGCGTTTCCAACAAGGTTCACCAGTATTTGACGGATTCTCAAGGGATCACCTATCGCCTTCGCGGGTATGTCCGGATTCACCCGGACAACCAGCTCCAAGCCTTTTCCGTACGCCTTGATGGATAGAGATTTAAGAGTGGACTCCACCACTTCGCAAATGTCGAACGCGTATGACTCCAGACTGAACTTTCCGGCTTCCATACGCGAATAGTCCAACAGGTCATTGATGGTAAAAAGCAGCGAATCCGTGGACTCGAGAATCGAGTGCAGGTATTCCCGCTGCACATGGGACACCCGGGTATCCAGCATCAACTCCGTCATGGCAACCACGGCATTAAGCGGAGTGCGAATCTCGTGACTGATGTTTGCCACGAACTGGCTTTTTGCCCGGTTCGCGGTCTCGAGCTTCAGATTGATCTCCTCAAGCGCACGGTTGGTGTCGGTTAACTGGCTGGTCCGATCCTCAACGAGCTGTTCCAGCTTCTCCTTGTGTGCACGGAGCTCCTGCTCAGCCAAGACTCTATCGGTCACATCCTCAAAAGTGCAGAGAATACCAGCGACCTCTCCATCCGAAAAGAGAGGCACCCGATTGGTGTCAACCCATATCCGGTCTCCTTCCTGCACGCGGGACTCCATGACGTGGTATTCAGGGATGCCACATCGCATCACCTCGACATCCCGCTGGAAAGAATCCTCGGCTTGCTCCCTTGGCATGGGTAGATCAAATTCCGTTTTCCCGATGATTTCATCCGGATTCTCAAAACCCATCGCGTAGGCGTAGTTACGGTTGCAACCAATGATCCTGGAGTACTTGTCTTTCCAGAAGATGAACTCCGGCATATTGTCCATGATCATCTGCAGCATTTCCCGTGTCCGGGCAAGTTGCTCGTTCACCCTGAGATGCTCAATCTGGAGCTCGTGATGCTCCTTCTGAAGTTTGCTCAACTGTTCTTCCGGCGTCATCCCAAACAGGCAGACAAGCCTTCTCCTTCCTCATCAACCATAAACTACTTCCGGTGCTCACCAATAGGACCGATCGAGAGGAAATACGACCCAAAAAGCAAATGCCCCGAAATATCCCCAAGATTGCGATTTTCTTTACAATTCGATCCCCGAATTGCATTGGCACAGACTCCGGACTGCTTTTGAATCCTTTTCCAGGTTGTCAACATGCATGCACGTGACATCCATAGCCAAACAGCAATAGATGGAACAAAACGCAAAAGTCACCATCCTGTCCCATGTGAATCTGGAACCTGTCGCCAGATTTTCCCACACTGATACTTTCGAACTGGTCTGGGATGGATTCAACACCATCCTCTCCCAGTTGATCAGCGATCATCCCCGTTTCTCGGAAAGCAAATCCGACATTGTGTGGATCCATCTGGACCCGAACTACCCGGGGCTGCTTGAACGGCTCCCATGGGAATGGTCGGATGAATCCAGCATAACCTCAGGCTGGGCCCAGATTACTGCCAGTATAGAAAAAGCGGTCCGGAGCTTCCCGGGGACAGCCTTTCTGATTTCGAATGTATACATCAGCCCTTACACCCCTGCCCCACTGATTTCGGGGCGCCGGAGACACCGGATCGAGTATGCGCTCAACGAACCTCTTCACAAGATATGTTCGGAAAACCCCAACACCGCAATGCTGGACGTATCCGGACTGTTCGCCCGGATCGGCGCGTCTCAGTGGAGTGATTCCCGACTGTGGTTCATCGGAGGGATTCCCTACTCGCGACAGGCATTGGAGGAACTCCGGAAACTCCTGATTTCGCATCTGGAGGCATTTACCCGCAGGCCATCGAAGGTATTGGCACTGGATCTCGACAACACCCTTTGGGGCGGCATCATTGATGCAGCCGACACCTCTCCGATCGAGCTTGGATCCTCGGGAGTGGGACTGGCATTCCGCACCCTTCAGGACATTCTCCTTTCTCTATCCCGCATGGGAGTGTTGCTCACCGTTATCTCGAAAAACGACGAGGCTTCAGCGATTGAAGTCATCAACAATCACAGTCAGATGAGGATCCGGGAAAAGAATCTTGCCGGGTATCGCATCAACTGGCAACCGAAGTCCCACTCGCTCAAAAACCTGTCGGATGAACTCGGCATCCCGCTTTCTGGTTTTGTTGTGCTCGACGACGATCCCCGCGAACGTGCTGAAATCGCCATGAACTGCCCTGAGGTAGCAGTTCCTGAGATCCCGGAGGACCCGGTGGATCGTCCCGATTGGCTCCTTCGTCAGTTTATACCCACCTATTTTGCCATACCGAGAGTGTCGGATGAGGATGCAGCCCGCACCGCTTCCTATCAAAGGATCCGGATGCGTTCCGCCCAACAGGTTCAGGCTCCGGATGAATCCGCATTTCTGCGAAGCCTTCAGATTCGGATTGAGGTCACTCCGCCCGAATCCAAAGACTGGGCCCGCGTCAGCCAACTTTCATTCCGCACCAACCAGTTTAATCTCAATGGCAAGAATTGGGACCCCTCAGCCATGATGGAGCTCCAAGACACCGCGGAGTGGCGATTCCTTTGCCTTCGATACTCCGATCGGTTTGGAGACGAAGGGATCGTCGGCATGGCTGCATTCAGTTTCGACGAGATCAGCGGATCCATCTTTATCCATGCCTTCTGTGTGAGTTGCCGGGTTTTGGAAAAACGGGTGGAACACGCTTTTCTGCACAGAATATTGCTCACGAATAAGCACATGCTACCGCAACGGGTCTGCTTTCAATACGCCGACACCGGCAGGAACGGAAGGCTCCGCGCATTTCTGTCCGACATAAACGTGCCGATGGACGGCCCCATTCCTTTTACCGCCTTCAGCACTTTGTTAAGTCACCTCGAGAAGATGCTTCCATGACCCCTGACACCCTCACACCATCTCAGTGGGAGCAACTCTGCAGCACAATTGCGGCTGCACTTGGACTCGATCCTACATTAGTGCAGCCCGAATCTTCCCGGTCATCTCTGCCCGAATGGGACTCCATCAAGCACATGGAGATTATCCTAGAACTTGAAAGAGGCTTTGGCATCCGATTCACCTCGGCCGAATGGATCGGGTGTCTTGAAATCGCCGACATCGCCAAAGCCATTCAGGCCCATCTGGAAAAGGGTTGAAATATACCCCTGTTGATTCATATCCCAGGAATCGGATTTTTCCTTGAGCCTCTCAGGTGAGCTCGGCCGCTGCGTTACGTTGAGTATTCTGGAGTTCAGCTTGCAGTTCCTCAATACGCAAAGGCTTGGCGAGGAATCCATCCATTCCCGCTTCGATGGCGGCTTCGCGATCGCCCTTCATCGCCCCCGCCGTAAGGGCAAGAATCCGCGGGCGTTTTGACTCAGGCACCAGGCGGCAAATCTCACGGGTCGCCTGTATGCCGTCCATCACGGGCATCTGCACATCCATCAGCACCAAGTCATAGACCTTCTCCGTCACCTTAGCGATGGCCTCTTCTCCGTTGGAAGCCATGTCGCAGTGATAGCCCATCTTTTTGAGCATGATCTGTGCAACCTTACGATTCGTGACATTGTCCTCGACCAGGAGAATCTCCATCCTCGAGGGCTCAATCTCTTTCTGATCCTCGGCTGCCGACGACACATCCCTTGCTGAATCGGCAGTCAGTCCGAGGCGTTGCTCAACCACCGACAGCAACTGATCATATTTCAATGGTTTAGTAAGGTACAACACCCAATCGGGAAGCATGACTTCTTCCAGTGGATATTTCGAAAACAACACAAGACCCTCAGGCTTCGACGCCCCGTCAGCCCTCAAGGCGCCAAGCGCCCCAACCAAAGAATCGCTATTACGCTCCAACACCAGAGTCACCTGATTCCGGCTTTCGATAATCTCCTTCGGCGCAAGGTGATCAAGCGTCAATACGCTAGCACCTTCATATTCAAGCACCTCACGAATGTTCTGTCGGCGGCGTTCACATGGGTCCACCACTGCGAACCTGATGCCATCTATCCGTCTTGGGCGAACAGGAGCGGCATCCGCATCCACCCTTAGCGGAAGATGGAACGTGAAAGTCGAGCCCTTACCCGCTTCAGATTCGACAGAAATATTACCAAACATCAGCTCAATCAGCCGCTTACTAATCGCCAGACCAAGCCCGGTGCCACCATACATACGGGTGTTTGAGGCATCCACTTGCGAAAAGGAACTGAAGAGCCGGTGCATCTTCTCCTGCGGAATTCCGATTCCGGTATCCCGCACCTGCGCATGGAGAATGGCATGGTCGCTGCCAGCATCCTCTTCAGTCCACAGCCGGATTTCCACACTCCCGAATCGGGTAAACTTCAGCGCATTGGAGGCGAGATTGATCAAAACCTGCTGGATCCGGGTCTTGTCACCCAGAAAGTGACGCCGCATTCCAGGCTCCATAGTATAAAAGAAATGAACTCCGCTCTCATAGGCCTTTCCCCCCAATATGTCCACCACCTCCTCCACAATGTGGATGATGTCGATGGGAATCGTCTCAAGATCAATTTTGCCTGACTCGATTTTCGAGTAATCCAAGATGTCGTTAATGATCGAAATCAGGGTGGTTCCGCTCTTTTGGATGATATTGACCAACTCCCGCTGCTCATCATCCAGGCGGGTATTGCGCAAAACGTCGGTCATTCCGATAACCCCGTTCATCGGAGTGCGGATCTCATGACTCATGTTAGCCAGAAACTGACCCTTGGCCTCACTTGCAAACTCAGCCTGAAGCAAGGCCTTTTCCATCTGCATGTTAACGATGTTCAGCTCTTCCGTGCGATTGCGCACCTCCTCCTCAAGGTACATCCGCTCCCGCTTTTCCCTTTTTATGACTCTTCGTATCAAAAGGAAAAAACTGCCCCCTCCGAACACTACAAATCCTGCGTAAGCCAAGAGAGTCCGGTACCACGGCGGAAGAATCGTGAACCTGAAAGACCCGAGATGATCCCCGTTGTCATTGAAATCCTTCAACCGGATGTGAAGCGTATAATCACCTTCGGGAAGGTTGTTGAACGAAACCATCGGCTCCTCAAAAGGATCCGACCATGTTTTCGAGAAACCTTCCAGCCGATAGGAATACGAGGGAGGTCGGTTAAAATACTGGGACGGCACAAAGAAATGAAACGCCAAACTGTTGTTGCGGAATGGCAACTCCAGACGATGATCATTCGGAGCGTTCAAAGCCATCTCGATGGCATTGTACACGCTCTCACCGGTTTCAGTCAAAATCACACGCGAAAACACAGGTGCGACCGAGCGCCGCTTGGGTGCGGCCACAGTTGGATCATAGCAGAAAATCCGGCTGCGGGAGTGAATGAAGGCACTACCATCGTCCTGAATCCTGATCCTGGGATGATTTTCCTTCACCAAACGCAAGGTGTCCGAATCCCAAACGTAGCCTCCGGATGCATCCGGGCGGATCATCGCAAGTTCACGGATGAACGGGATCCATACGTTCCCCAGCGAATCTTCAGCACATCTGGCGATGTCTCCGTGAACGGGCAATGGAAAGGTTTCAGGCTGTGATACCAGACTGAAAGCCTGCATTTCCTCATCAAATACCGCCATTTTCTCTCCTCTCGCCGAGATGTAAATGCGATCTCCCATTTCAAAGACGTTGATCCACTCATTCGTCATGCCCTTGGGGCCTTCATATTGGGTGGCATGCAAGACACCATCTGCCACATCCATGCGGACCACCTTCCCTACTCCATACTCAACCCAGAGTCTGCCCTTTTTGTCTTCAAGCACAACGGCAGAGAAACCGGCGGACGGAATAGGCTCACCGACTGGAACCCATCGACCATCGATCCGCTTAATCAAATGGTTCCGCTGAACCCCAAAGGCCACCCCAAACTCCGGAGAGGAATCGAAGACGTGGTGACGCGCCGGAACATGCCCTTCCACCACAACATAGGTCTCTTGGGTGTCCCAATTATGAAAATAACTCTTTCCTTCCGACACCACCAACACCCCATCCTGGGTTGGCACCGCATTGCTCAACACCGGCAACCCTGGAATCTCGTATTCTTTGAAATCCTTCAGACGGTTGCATTCTCCGTATTCACCGATCTGGATCTTCAAATCACTGAAAACAAACATCCGATCATCCACCGAATAGATCTCCGGCCACTCAACTGACAATCCCATGCGACTATCGATAACGGATAGCGGCGAAGGAAAGTATATTTTGGCCAAGCCGTTATTAAGTGTCGCCCAAAGAATTCCCTCATCCTGATAGAGCAAATCTCTGACTCCGACAAAGTTACTGTCCCGCTCGCAGTCGATCCTCGTGATCACACTGAATTCCGGATCCAAAAACACAATTCCATAACCCTCAATCGCAACCGCAAGAAACCCGTTCGAAAGCGATTCGATATGACTGATTCCCAAAGCAAAAAGCTTGTCTGCTCCAGTCTCAACGACGCGCACACGCTCACCGTCAAATCGATATATCCCCTTGGAACGGGTCCCAAGGAGCACTCCATCCGCAACAGGAGTCGTATCGACGATCGTTCCGTCATCCTGGAAGGACACATCACCAAACTCCATGCTTTCAAGCTTTTCACCGCTT
>JAPXRV010000060.1:0-21363 GCA_033813415.1 Opitutales bacterium
GGAACCTGAGAGGCCCGCGTTGGGTGGCAACGCCCGTGCGGGAGTCGGATGATCCCATAGTAGCGAGGAAGGGCCTAACGAGCCTGGAGCGAAGGGGATCTACTGTAAGTGTGCAACGATCGAAACAATATGCAGCCGCTTGACCTAAAGGTCCACTACGGGGAAACGGAGCGTGAAGACCTTGGCATCGAAGAGGTGCCGGAGGGAAACTATCCGGATAAACTGCGTGAGTTGAGATTGAAGCTTCATCAGAAAGCGAAACAAGAACCGAAGTTCCGCTTCTACGCACTCTATGACCGAGTGTATCGCATGGACGTGCTGGAAGCGGCATGGAAACGGGTCGGCAGGAAAGGAAAAGCCAGTGGCATCGACGGGTTAAGAGCCGAGAGTATTCTTGAACAGGAAAACGGTGTGGAGGAATTCCTTGCCGGGATTCAGAAGGAGCTCAAGGAGAAGATCTATAGGGCCAGTGCTGTAAAGCGGGTGTATATCCCGAAAGCCGACGGAAAGAAACGACCGCTTGGAATCCCGACCCTGAAGGATCGGGTAGTACAGATGGCGGTTGTGCTGATACTGGAACCGATCTTTGAGGCGGACTTCTGCGAGTGCTCGTATGGATTCCGTCCGGGACGCAAGGCGCACGATGCGCTGGAAGCGATCCGGGAAAACCTCAAGGATGGACGGACTGAGATCTACGATGCGGATTTGAAAGCTTACTTCGATAGCATTCCCCATGATAAACTCATGGCCTGTGTGCGAATGAGGGTAAGTGACCGCAGTGTATTGGAGCTGATAAGAATGTGGCTAAATGCCCCGATCATCGAAGAAGATGAAAGGGGTGAGCGACAGCCACCGAGAAAGAACGGGCAAGGTACGCCTCAAGGAGGGGTTATCTCACCCTTGCTGGCGAATCTCTACCTGCATTGGTTTGACGTGAAGTTCCACCGCCAAAGTGGACCCGCGCAGTGGGCCGGAGCGAAGTTGGTGCGTTATGCGGACGACTTTGTGGTGATGGCTCGCTACCAAGGCAGACGCATCGACGAATGGATCAAACTGGAGTTGGAGGAGTGGATGGGATTGGAGCTCAACCGCGAGAAAACGGGCATCGTCCGGGTGGATTGCGGTGAAAGCTTGAATTTCCTTGGATTTACCTTCCGCATGGATCGGGACCTGAGAGGACGGCCAAACCGTTACCTCAACGTGTTCCCATCGTCCAAGACGATGAGAAAGGCACGGGAAAGGGTCCGGGAAATGACAGGGCCGAGGATGTGTTACAAACCCACGCCAACCGTTGTGCAAGATCTTAACACCTACCTGAGGGGATGGTGCGGATACTTCAACTATGGATACCCCAGGAAAGCCATGCGCGAGATTGGACACTACTGTCGGGGTAGGATGATCACACATCTGAACCGACGCAGCCAACGCAAATACCACCGCCCTAAAGGCATGACCCATTACCAGTATCTCGAACAACTCGGACTGTTGCGCCCATGAGCAGAGCTTACAGGAGAGCCGGATGCGGGTACCGAGTGAAACGACATCTTCCAATCCGCACGTCCGGTTCGACGAGGGGGAGTGACGGGAAAGGCATCGCTTCGCGACGGCCGCCCGTCACTCTCTACTCTACCGAAATCTCTGGATGAGAAGAATTTCTCGAACGACCTTCGCCCTGTGGGCTCACTGGAGTAGGGAAGGGGAGTCTGGTTTTTCTCCCGCTTCGGGTGGATGATTGGGGGCAGTGAAGTGCTCCGGTGGGCGTCTTTTCGGATTCGTTGAGATTGGCAGGATGTGCAGGAGCGTATTGGGAATTCTCATCCGGTCAGGAGGGGTTCCAAACCCGGAGGATGTCCACTTCAGGCATCAAAGGTTGATTGTCCAGTAGGTGACCCAGAAAATGATTGGCCAGTAATGGGATGAGCAGAACCCCTTTTGATCCGAAACCGTTGAAGATTCCGATCCGCCTGTGTGTGGGGTGCATTCCCAGAAATGGGTGACGGTCTTTGGTACATGGGCGAATCGCAGCCCTGTGTGCGACGATCGGAAGTCCCTCAGCTTTTGGCATCATTTCGCAGAGTCCACGGAAAACCGCGCTTCTGCCTTGAGAGGTGGGTTGATCGTTGTCGGGATTCCATCCCCAAGTGGATCCGGTGACGACACGGTCTGGCGCGATACCCAGCACCCACTTCTGTTTGTGAACGATGGGATTCGGAGGAATGCTGATGCCTTCGACTTCGATTACTTCTCCCTTCGCCGGATTGAAGGGAAGGTGGCCAAACCATGGATTTTGCTTCCCGGCATGTCCTTCGCAGAAGATCATGTAATCGGCGGTAAGGTTGCGCCATTGTATCGCATCGGGAAGAATGCGGATATCCTCATGCCTCACCAGGTCGCGGATCCATGATCCCGCGGATTCAATCTGCTTTCGGACGGTGGCAAGGAAGGGAGGAATCTCGAGGTTTCCCACCCCTTTGATCCGGAAACTACCCAATGGATCATCCCATCCTTGGCCAGCTGCGCCGGGAGGAAGTAATTCACCCAGAAAGGAGGCATATGCGGGCTGCGATGTCCGTTTTTCCCACTGATGTCTTTCGTCGGGTGTCTGGATGATGCGCAGGATTTCCCTATCGTGGTAGTAGTGCCCTCCGAAGGTTTGCTCAATTTCGCGGTAGGTGGCTCTTGCAGCAGGCAGTAAGGCGTCGACATTCCAGGATTTGACGAGCCGTTTCCCAGTCACCGGATTGAGCACGCCGGCCGCAGCGAGCGATGCGTTGGAAGATGGCACCGGATCCACAACCCTGAATGAGATTCCCCGCTTTCGTGCATTCCATGCAAGGAGGGTTCCTGCCAGCCCGCCTCCAGCGATCAGGAGTTGAACGTGTTCCGGGCTGCGAGAAGCGTTAGAGGGTGCAGAACTGTTGGGTGGGTTTGAGTACATGTGTAAATAAAAGCTGCCGGTTATGAATGCATTTGAGATTGGGCACCGCCCTTGCATGCGTCAACCCCGGGTTACCGGCAATAGATCGCGCATTTCACTGTTGTTGACCGATAGACGAATGCGAGTAACCGTCGCCTCGTTTTCAAGTTGTCGAAAATCGAACACGATGCGTGTGAATATGATTGCGGTCAACAGGGTGAATACCCAGCATCGCTCACCGCGTAATTGACGACACCAACCATCAACTCAACATAGCAAGCACGATGCAACTCTCAACATGGGCTCAGAATGTCTCTCCGTCACCGACTCTGGCGGTGGATTCATTGGCCAAGGCTCTCAAGGCTGAAGGCCGCGATGTGTGCGGATTCGGATCCGGTGAACCGGATTTCGACACCCCGGATTTCATCAAGGATGCCTGTATTCAGGCGATCCAAGCTGGCAAGACCAAGTATACGCCGGCTGCGGGAACTCCCGAGCTACGTGAGGCTATTGCCGCAAAATACCGTCAGGATTACGGCTTGGCGTCGGTCACTGCCAATCATGTCGTGGTGAGCCCGGGTGGCAAATTCTCGTGTCACCTGGCGATCATGGCGACCTGTGGTCCGAATGATGAAGTGATCATTCCCGCTCCATATTGGGTGAGCTATCCTGAGATGGTGAAACTCGTGGGTGCGCGTCCGGTGGAGGTATTTGCCGGGAAGGAACAGGATTTCAAGATCACTCCGGCGCAGCTTGAGGCGGCGATCACACCGCGGACCCGCATGGTGATCCTCAACAGCCCTTCAAATCCGACCGGCACCGTCTATACTGAGGCCGAACTCCGCGCGCTCTACGCAGTGATCGAGCGCCATGAGAACATTTGGATCCTCTCGGATGAGATCTATGAGTATCTGACCTATGAAGGCACCCGCCATTTCTCGGTTTCCACCATCAGTGAGGCTGTTTTTGAGCGCACCATCGTGGTTTCGGGTTTCAGCAAAACATATTCGATGACCGGTTGGCGTTTGGGAACCCTCGTGGCAACCGCCCGTGTGGCCAAGGCTGCGTCCGAGCTGCAGAGTCAGATGACCTCGAATCCGACCACGTTTGCGCAGGCAGGGGCACTGGCGGCTTTGAAGAATCCGGAGAAGGCGAAGGTAGCGATCAATATGATGCTGGAGGCTTTTGACCGCCGCAGACGTTTCCTATACGAAGGGCTGACCAGCATTTCCGGGATTGTATGTCCGAAAGCATTGGGGGCGTTTTACCTCTTCCCGGACATTTCGTCTTTCGGTTTGTCAGCGAGCGACTTTGCCACCCGCCTGCTTAAGGAGAAGGATGTGGCGGTTGTTCCGGGCGAAGGATTCGGTGCTCCCGGATACATCCGTCTGAGCTATGCAACCTCCGACGAGGTGATCCAGAAAGGGCTCGAACGCATCCGTTCTTTCTGTGCCGCGCTGCGCTAGTCGGTAATCCGCTGCAAGCGGCCTATGAAAAAATGGACCCAAAAGGGCACGGCTACTCTGATGAGTGCCGTGCTCTTTTTGTTTTTTTACGCTCGAATCGCCGTCACTGAATGGCTATGACGTCACACTATGAAGGAGTTTTACATCACCACTGCGATCGATTATGCCAATGGGCAACCGCATATCGGACACGCCTACGAAAAGGTGCTGACTGATGCGATCGCCCGGTATCGGCGGATGCGGGGTGACAAGGTACACTTCCTCACTGGCCTTGATGAGCATGGCCAGAAAGTGCAGCAATCTGCTGCGCGGGAGGGGATTACTCCTCAGGCTTTGTGTGACCGGATGGCCGGGATTTATCAGGATCTCTGTCAACGTCTGGACATTTCCTTCGATGACTACATTCGCACGACCGAGCCCAGGCACAAAGCCGTGGTTCAGTTGTTGCTGCAGCGGTTATTTGACAAAGGCGAGATCTACCAGGGTGACTACACGGGATTCTACAGTCAGCGTGCCGAACAGTTTCTGCAGGAGAAGGACAAGGTTGATGGCAAGTGGCCCGAGGTCTTTGGAGAGGTGGTTCAGGTCAGTGAGACCAACTACTTTTTCAAGTTGGCGAAGTATCAGGAGTGGTTGGTCGGATTCCTGCAGGAGAATCCCGACTTCATCGTGCCAGCCTATCGGCAAAAGCAGGTGCTCGAGTTTCTAAAGGACTCCCTCAGCGATCTGAGTATTTCGCGTCCGCGGACCAGGCTGGAGTGGGGGATTCCGCTGCCCTTTGATCCGGACTACGTGACCTACGTGTGGTTTGATGCGCTGATCAACTACATCTCTGCGATCGGATACGGAACTCCTGATTTTGATCGGCGTTGGCCGGTGGACTACCATGTGATCGGGAAGGATATCATGGTACCGGCGCATGCGATCTATTGGATGATCATGTTGAAGGCCTGCGACATCCCCTTGCCTGAACACCTGCTGGTGCATGGGTTCTGGATGAGCTCGGGTCTCAAGATTTCCAAGAGCACCGGGAACGTGATCAAGCCATTGGACTACATGGGCGATTTCGGCGCGGATCCCTTGCGGTATTTCTTCCTTCGGGAAATGTCGGTCGGGCAGGATGCGGATTTCTCGCACGAGCGCTTCATGAGCCGCTACAATGCGGACCTGGGCAATGACCTTGGAAACCTGCTGAGTCGCGTGCTGAACATGGGAGAACGCTATTTTGAATCCAGGATTCCGGCACCGTTGGTAAATGAGGAGCCGGAGCAGCAGGTGATCAATGGTTGGAATGAGGCCGCTGCACATGTGGTCGGGGCGTTTGATCGCTTTGAGTTCAGCGTGGGTCTTGAGTCTTTGTTTGGATTTTTCAAGTCTTTGAACCGCTATGCGGAGATCCGTGCCCCCTGGAAACTTGCCAAGTCGGAAGATCCCAAGGATCGTGCACTGCTCGAGACCTCCATCGCCGTGATGGCGGAGGGGATACGGCTCGGTGCTTCTCTGCTCAAGCCGGTGATGCCTTCGACGGTGGATCGGATTGAGGCGCATTTGGGGGTTCCTGAATCACTCAGGAACGCGATTCTGTCCTCTGTGCCGCTGTGGTCATTCGAGATGACGGGCCAACGTCACGGCGAGAAGGTGATCCTTTTCCCTCGCCCTGATCCCAAGGCGGAGTGACAACGCCGGGATCCGGACCCCTCCAACCCAACCGGAAATAGATACCTACTGTGGAACTACTGCCCCTTGATGCCTTCGGAAGCCGCGATCAGGATGGTCTGATGCGCTTGCTTGAGTATGCCCGCGACAAATCCGCTTCGATCGGTAAGCCCGTGTTGGTTTCGATCACGCTCCCGGGTCGCTTTCTGGATCCGCTGGTTGTCTTGCAGATGGTAAACGACCCGGCGGTTGCCCATTTCTTTCTGCAGTCATCCGTGTTGGGCTGTTCGGTGGCGGGGGCCGAGCCCGTAATGGAGGCGATGCCCGAAGGGGAGGATCGTTTCCGAAAGGCGAAGGAACAGGCCGGCGAGTGGTTTGAGCATGCGGTGTGCGTAGGGGATGCGGCTTTGCCCTTTGCGGGTCCGCACGTGTTTTGTTCGTTTGGATTTGAAGACGACTGCGGTAGCTCCGAGCCATTTGACACGGCTGGGCATATCTACATCCCGAGGTGGCATGTGGCGTCCCATGGGGGAAGATATTCGGCGGTTGCCAACCTCGCGGTGGATGCGGAAACCGATTTGCATGCGAGCGCGGAGGGTCTCCTGAGGGCTCATAGGCGTTTTTCGGACTTCGATTTTTCTCCCAGTGTTCTGGAAGAACAACCGGAATCCGAGCGGCGCACCCGGGTGAGGGTGCCGGATGGATCAAAGGAATCCTTTCTCCGTGGAGTGGGGCTGGTGCTTGACCGTATCCGGGAGGGTGGAGTTGGAAAGGTGGTGCTTTCGCGGGCATGCGAGGTGGAGTCCGATCAGGATTGGCGCTCACTTGAAATCGTGGAACGCCTCAGGACGAGTCATCCGGAGTGTCATGTTTTTGCGCTTCAAAACGGGACGGGGGTGAATCTCATTGGAGCGAGTCCCGAGCGTCTGGTAAGTGTTCATGAGGGCCATTACGAAACGGAAGCCCTGGCCGGTTCGATTGCGCGTGGTTCGCATGCCCGGATGGATGCTTTTCTGGCCGGTCAGTTGCTCGGTGATCCGAAGGAGATTTCGGAGAACCAGCTGGTTTATGACAGTATCAGAGCCCGTCTGGAAGGACTTGGTTTACGCTGCGAACTGAATCGGCAGCCACAGATTCTGTCGCTTCCCAGCATTCAGCACCTGCGGGTGCCCATTTCCGGTGAGGTTCCCGATGGCATGCATGTGCTGTCACTCGTCGAAGCACTGCATCCGACTCCCGCGCTTGGGGGTGTTCCCCGTATTGAGGCGCTTGCGATGATCCGTCAGATTGAGGGATTTCCCAGGGGAGCCTATGGTGGGCTGACCGGTTGGTTCAACGCGAAGGGCGAGGGTGATTTTGTAGTGAACATCCGCTGTGCGGTGATTTCGGGGAAAATGGTTTGGATAAGGGCCGGAGCCGGAATCGTGGAGGGATCGGATCCCGATCGGGAGTGGAATGAAACCGCGCTCAAGCTTGACAGTATGCTGTCGTCGTTGGTGAGCGTTCAGGACTTTCAGGGAGCTGCGAGCGTGGTCTCGGGCGTCGAGGCTGGCGCTGAGAATGCTCCCGGCAACGTCGAAGCGGATGGGTTGCGAACATGAGTGAGCGTGCTTGCGAATACGATGCGAACGCCTATGCCGGCAGGGTTTTTGCCCACGTGATTCAGGCATGCGGGGTGCGTCACGTCGTCGTATCTCCCGGATCGCGCTCCACTCCCTTGACAATGGCGGTTGCGCGGCATCCGGACTTGCGCAAGCACGTCGTGCTGGATGAACGTTCGGCTGCGTTTTGTGCGCTTGGGATTGCGAAGCGGGAGGGTACACCCGTGGTGCTGATCTGCACATCCGGGACTGCAGTTGCAAACTACCATCCTGCCATCATCGAAGCGCATCATGGGCAGGTCCCGTTGTTGGTCGTGTCGGCGGACCGGCCGCCCGAGCTGCGGGATTGCGGAGCGGGGCAGACCATTGATCAGGTGCACATTTACGGGCGAAGCGTGCGGTGTTTCCACGAAACTGGTGTTCCGCAGCCGGGTCTTCCTTATGGTCAATACTTGCGGGATACGATCCAGCATGCGTTGAGGGTTTCATGTGGTCCGAATCCCGGGCCTGTTCATCTTAATTTCCCCTTCCGCGAACCCCTGCCTTCCCGTGCCGATTCCTACGAAGGAAGCGCTCTGGACGAAGCGGTCAATCAGGTATGTGCGCGGAGCGTCACCATCGCTTCCAAAGAGCTGAAGTCATGTGCATGGGATGGAAGCATGGATTTACCAGCGTTTATCAGCGGAAGTGGGGCCCTGCCTGCGAAGACCCTTCTGGTTTTCGGAAGTGGCGATAGCCTGGCCTGTGACATGGCTTCGCGGCGGGCGGCCCGGATTGCATCCGCGAAGGGCTGGACTCTTCTGTCGGATGCCTTGGGTCCGCTCCGCAATGTGAAGGATGTCCCGGTTGTCCGGTTCTACGATGCGATCCTGCGTAACCCGGACCATATCCGGTCGCTCAAGCCGGATCTCGTCATTCAGTTTGGGCAGTTGCCCACCAGCAAGGTGTTGCGGAAGGTTTTGTCCGAGTGGGATGTCCCAGTGGTTCTGGTCTCGGAGGGTCTCACCAATTTCAACGCTCTGCGGCTTTCTGTCCTTGGGCATATCAACTACGCGGATGCGGGCAATTGGCTGAAATCGTCGGATGCGTTCCGCGCTGGCTCCACCCTTGAGTATTGCAGCCGATGGATGGAACTCGATCGAGTTTGCGGGTCCCGATACGCATCCCATTTTGAGGCCTCTACAGAATTCGCTGCAAAAGGGGAGTCTGGCTGGGCCTGGCACCTCTGCGGAAGCATCCGAACGGATTGTCAGCTCATGGTTTCTAACAGCAATCCGGTTCGCGATTTTGAATTCTTCTGGAGGGGAAATCCCTTCATCAAGCGGGTATATTGCAACCGCGGCGCCAATGGAATCGATGGGGTGCTTTCGACAGCGTGGGGCACCGCTCTTGGATCAACGATTCCCACGCTGTTGGTAAGCGGTGACCTCGCCTTTCTTCATGACACAAACGCGTGGTTGACCGCATCCCATCATCGCGGTGGCGGTCGCCTGTGTGTCCTGTTGGTGGACAATCATGGAGGGGGTATTTTCGAGCACCTTCCGGTTACGGATGGAAGCCCCGTCTTCGAGCAGTATTTTGCCACCCCTCATGCGGTGGATTTCGGAAGGCTATGCAGCGCTTATGGTGTTCAATTCCGGGATTGCGGCGACTGGAAGGAAGCCTGTGAGTGTGTATCCCGGTTTCTCGAAGGCGAAGGTCCTGATCTTCAGTGCGTGCGGATGACATGTGACCGCAAGTCAGGCGCTTCAACCCGCACCCTTCTGCAAAACGAAGCTGCGCAGGGTTTTGTGTCCTGATGCTAATGCCAAGGGGCTTGCGGACTCATGAGTGACCAATCTATGGTATTATGAACAGAAGAGATGCGGACCCATCGCTAGATTCATTCGCGGAGCGTCAGTTGTCAGTTGCGTTTTAGAAAGACGCGGGTGCATCTCATTGCCCTTTCAGCAGAGAAAGAACTCCTATACACCCCCGATCCGTTTCGATTCTGTCCCTTACATGCCGCTGGTGGCGCTGTATTCCAAGGGTTGGTTATCGCCATCGGTTGCCTGCACCGTGATCCGGATGGGTTGTCCGGCTGTGGCATTTCTGTTTCCGACGGATGTGAGCACGGGGACCTGATTGGAATATGGGGTGGGGCTGATCTGCGCTTCGTACCAGAGGGTATTGCCGACCGTTCCGAGTGAGAGCACCGCACGGCCTGCCTTATCGGTGACGGGAATCGGCCAGGTGCGAAGGCCCTCGCCGGAGAGTGCCCATGCTCTCACCCGTGAGGCGGAAACGGGTAGTTCGACTTCCCCCGAAACGACTTCCACGAGGAATGGAGCACCACCCCATGTGCTCAGCCCATTGTGGTTGGCATTCTTCCACTTCCAGTTTGAATTGGCATATTGACCGGTGGCGACGATGAGCGCCCGTGCGGGGGTGGCTCCCGTGAACGTGTTTCCTTCGAGAAGGGTCACCCCGATGGTGGACCAATTGAGGCGGGTCGAGCCAGTGGTTATCGCAACATCTCCAAGCTGGACACGCTTGCCGGATCCAAATCCTGAGAAGACTCGGGTTCGCGGAGTATTGACGGTGAAAACCCCCGCTGTGGGATTCGTGACATCCCAGCGCAGTTGGCCCGTATCGCTGACATAAACCGGTCCGGCGGGCGTTGCCGGTGGTGTTGCCAGACCGGTGGCGTTTTCGCCGATGGACATGCGGATGCGGCTGATGAGGGCCACGGTTTGCGGCATTCCAAGGAAGATCGCATGCGGCATACTGAAGTGGCTGGCGCGTCTCACGATCTCAGTGGCTTCGCGATCGGGTGTCATTGCCATGACGTATTCGTTTTGGGCGGGGGATACATCCCGGCGGAAGAGGGCGGCAGCAATCGCGATGTTCGCGAGCTTGTTCATCGAATTCATCGAATCGAAATGATCTTTGATGTGGGGTCGGTCCCGGGTGGTGTAGGAATAGACCCAGTAACCATCCATGTCCTGAAGTGCCGCATAGGACGGGTAGAAAAACTCCTGTTCTCCCGCATAGAGGTTGGGAGCCGGGTGCTCAAACTCGGTCATGATGTTGGGATAGCCCTTGATTGCCCGGACTGCGCTGTAGACAATTTCATTTGACTGCGGGTTGTTGACGATGGCCTTGTGCTCCATGGTCCAATCGGTGAGATCGGTCAAATTGATGTATCCGTCGTGGAGGTCGGGATAGTTGTAGTAGGAGTGCGTGTCCATCGCATCCATTCCCGCCTGACTGTTTGGCGGTGAATTCCGAACGATGGTGCCTACAATCACGGACTCGAAACCAAGGGAACGCACGTAGTCGCGCATCCCGTTCCAGTAGGTTTTTTCGCGATGGCTGAGAAAGCGCACCCAATCCTCCCGCATGCCAAAGTAATCCGATGGGTTGTTGGTCAGTAGAGCCGGTATGTTTTCGTTGGCAAGCGTCACCCCGGGCGGAAGAATCCCAACGGTGCCGCCGGGTCGCAGTTGAACATCGGTGATCCATGTCGTGCCACCTGTGGCCCCGAGACTGAATCCGATGCGGGAGGATTCCTCGGTGGTGCGCATGACAAATGTGCGGGTGTAGAGCTTCCAATCCGTGCCCTGAATATCAATCGGGTCACAGAGGTCCGCGTAGTTTGGGCGGCCGAGATAGATCTTGAGTTTGTGAACCTTTTCCGGTGACTCGACCTTTGCCCGGAAGCTAATGGTGTAGACCTGGTGTTCCGTCAGCGTGAGGTCCTTGTGCAGAAGCTGCACGGAGGAAGGGATTCCGGGAGTCTTGACATTTATTCTGCGGCAGGGTGATCCATTGTAATCCTGCGTCACCTCTGTGGTGACATTGTTTTGGATGCTTTGGTATACATACCAGCCCTGCGAGCTGACCGGGGCGTTGACGTCCGCCAGAATATTGGCTCCGAGGGGTTCGTCGGCGGCATACCAGCCGTGATACATGGCAGCCTGACTGTTGTTATACCTGGTTTTCAGCCACTGGATCCAGAGGGTCTGGAGTTTATCGGTGTAGACTGCGGGAATGAGCGCGAGATCGCCGTTGACCCAACCATCGGCAAGCCCTGTTTCGTTCATGATTTCGACGATGCAAACGGCAGGATCCCTGGCGAGTGGCATGTTATTACGGAATTCGTTGGGGGTATTGAGCAGCCATTCCGCATAGGCCTTCTGGAGGCTGACCATTCTCTCGTCGAAGAAGCTCAGCAGGTGTTGCCGTGCCCATTTCATCTGATCGATTTCCGCACCCAAACCATCGTTCTTCTGAAACTTCCTTGCCCCGCAGAGGTTCACATTCGAATAGATCCCGACATCCGCGCAGCGCGCCATGAAGTAATGCATGCGCCTAAGCGCATCTTGATTGAAGATTTCGGACGAATTATCATTCAACACGATGAGGGATCCAGGGCGTCCCGTATCCCACGGCCAGTATTGATCGTTGTAATGCAGCCGCACTGAGTTGAATCCAAACCGGGCAAGGCGTTGTGCATGGATATCCGCTTCCGGGAAGCTCGGGAAGTTGTTC
This sequence comes from Opitutales bacterium, assembly GCA_033813415.1. Lineage (GTDB taxonomy): Bacteria > Verrucomicrobiota > Verrucomicrobiia > Opitutales > JAFGAQ01 > JAFGAQ01. The sequence continues at coordinate 12,174 of JAPXRV010000060.1, forward strand.
TCGGATACAATATCCGCCCCGAAGAAACGGATACGGTGGCCTCCGACTTGGAAATGGCCATCTGATCCGACCGTTACCTTGCCCTCGCTTCCGGCAGGTTTGGTGTTCCACGAACGCAGATCGGGAAATGCGCCGGCCGGGGTGTTGATGGGAATCGCGAATGGCCTCATCGCGTTTGGTGCATCGTCGGACCTCACGACTGCGATAGTGGAATCAGTCGTGCCACTGGCATTTGTAACCGATACCGAATACGAGCCGGACCCGTTGGCAAAGTAGGTGGATGCATTCGCTCCGGTAATGGGGTTGCCGTTCAGCTTCCACTGGTAGGAAAGGGGAGCCGTGCCGGTGGCGTTCACGCTCAATGAATAGGTGCCGAAAACATCGACTTGGCCTCCTCTGGGCTGGGTGACTATCGCGGGTGCGCCCGAGAGCGATATGACCTGTGGAAGTAGTCCGGGCAGAGCCGGGAGCGTGGCAGCCCCATGAAGAAAAACGGAAGATAGTGCGATGACCGTTGCGGTGGAAAGAGTGACGAAATTTCGCATGAGGAGGAGGGTTGAACCGATGCTGATCGTTTTGATGAGGGTATTCTGTCGCGTCTTACATGCCGCTGGTGGCGCTGTATTCCAAGGGTTGGTTATCGCCATCGGTTGCCTGCACCGTGATCCGGATGGGTTGTCCGGCTGTGGCATTTTTGTTTCCGACAGGTGTCAGCACGGGCACTTGATTGGAATATGGGGTGGGGCTGATCTGCGCTTCGTACCAGAGGGTATTGCCGACCGTTCCGAGTGAGAGCACCGCACGGCCTGCCTTATCGGTGACGGGAATCGGCCAGGTGCGAAGGCCCTCGCCGGAGAGTGCCCATGCCCTCACCCGCGAGGCGGAAACGGGCAGTTCGACTTCCCCGGGAACGATTTCCACGAGGAATGGCTTTGAGCCCCAGTGGTTCAGCCCATTGTGGTTGGCATCCTTCCATTTCCAGTTCGAATTGGCATATTGCCCAGTGGCGACCACCAGCGCCCGAGCGGGGGTTGCTCCCGTGAAGCTGTTTCCCTCGAGTAGGGTCACGCCGATGGTGCACCAGTTGAGGCGGGTGGAGCCGGTGGTGATCGCAACATCGCCGAGTTGGACGCGCTTGCCGGACCCAAAGCCCGTAAAGGCCTTGGTTCGGGGCGTGTTGACAGTGAAAAATCCGGCTGTCGGGTTGGTAACATCCCAGCGCAGTTGCCCCGTGTCGCTGACATACAGCGGTCCGGTGGGTCTTGCCGGAGGTGTGGCCAAGCCGGTGGCGTTTTCTCCAATCGACGTGCGGGTGCGGCTGATGAGAGCAATGGATTGAGACAATCCGAGGACGACTGCATTTGGCATGTTGATGCTACCAATCCTTTTCACGATCTCGCTCACTTCCCGTTCGGGCGTCATCGCCATGACGTATTCGTTTTGGGCGGGGGATACATCCCGTCGGAAGAGAGCGGCAGCGATAATGTTGTTTGCCAGCTTGTTCATGGAGCTCATCGAATCCCAGAAGTCCCAAATGCGGCCCAGGTCTTTGGTTTGATAGTAATATACCCAGTAGCCGTCCATGTCATGCAAAGCCGCATAGGAGGGGAAAAAGAACTCCTGTTCGCCCGCATATAGATTGGGGGCCGGGTGCTCAAACTCGGTCATGATGTTGGGATAGCCCTTGATGTGCCGGAGTGCGGCATAGACGACTTCGTTGGCCAAGGGCGAGTTGACGATGGCCTTGTGCTCCATGGTCCAGTCCTTGAGATCCGAATTGTTTCTGAAATTCTCTCCAAGGCTCGGGTAGTTGACATAGGCGTGGTTGTCCATCGCATCCAATCCCGATTGGCTGTTTGCCGATGAACTCCGGACCATGGTCCCCACGATGGCCGACTGGAACCCGAGTGCCCGCACGAAGTCCCGCATTTCGTTCCAATACAGCTTTTCACGATGGCAAAGGAAGCGAACCCAGTCCTCCCTCATGCCGGGGTGGTCCGAAGCGCTATGGGTCATCAATACCGGGACGTTCATGTTGGCGAGGGTTACTCCATCGGGAAGCGTTCCCACCTCGCCGCCAGTTTGCAATTGGACATCGGTGATCCATGTCGTGCCCATGGCTGCGCCAAGGCAGAATCCAATGCGGGACTTTGCCTCGGTGGTGCGCATGACAAAGGTGCGGGAGTAGAGCTTCCAATCCGTTCCCTGTATTTCCACGGGGTCACACAGATCCGCATAGGTACCGTGAGCAGCGTAGATTTTGAGTTTGTGAACCTTATCCGGTGAATCGACTTTTGCCCGGAAGCTGAAGGTGTAGACCTGATGTTCCTGAAGCGTAACAAGCTTGTGCAGGAGTTGCACGGCGGCGTAGTTATTGGATGCCGTGACGTTCACCATCCGGCAGGGCGAGCCATTGAAATCCTGCGTCACCTGAGTGGTCGCGATGGCGTTGGAGTTATTGTCCAGAAACAGGGACCATCCTTCGGAGCCGGTCGATGCATTGACATCCGCAAGGGTGTTGGCCCCAAGGGGTTCGTCGGCGGCATACCAGCCGGTATACATCGCTGCCTGACTGCTGTTGTATTTGGTTTTCAACCACTGGTTCCAGAGGTCCTGCAGGATATCCATGTAGGTTGCCGGAATGAGCGTGAAATCGCCCCGCAACCATCCATCCGCAAGGCCTCTTTCATTCAGAATCTCGATGATGCAAACGGCAGGATCCCTGGCGAGAGTCGTGTTATTCCGAAACTTGTTGGGGGTGTTGAGCAGCCATTCCGCATAGGCTTTCTGGAGGTTGACCAACCTTTCGTCAAAGAAGCTCAGCAGGTGTTGTTGCGCCCAGTTCATTGCCTCGATTTCCTCACCCAAACCGTCATTCTCCTGAAAAGTCCGGGCCACGCAGAGGTTCACATTTGAATAGATTCCCTGATCCGCACATCGCGCCATGAAGTAGAACAAGCGGTCACGGGCGTCTTCGTCGAAATTCGTTGAACTACTTGAGTCTTTAATGATGAGAGAGCCGGGCCGGGTGGATGTATCGTATGTCCAGTAAGTGTCACCGTAGTGCAGCCGCACCGAGTTGAACCCGAAGCGGGCAAGGCGCTGTGCGTGGATATCGGATTCAGCGTAGTTGGGGTAATTGCTGTTGCCTACAATGTTGGCCCCAAAAAATCGGATGCGCTTGCCATTGACTTGAAAGTGGCCGTCCGGACCGACCGTGACATGGCCCTCACTTCCGGCAGGTTTTGGGTTCCACGAACGCAGATCAGGAAATGCCCCGGCGGATGCCGTGATGGGGATTTCGAAGGGCTTCATGGCACGCGGTGCATCGTCGGGCCTCACGACTGCGATGGCGGACTCAGTCGTGCCTCCGGCATTTGTAACTGCCACCGAATAGGATCCGGACCCGTTGGCGAAGTAGGTGGATGCATTCGCTCCGGGTATGGGGTTGCCGTTCAGCTTCCACTGATAGGATAACGGTCCGGCTCCGGTGGCCTGAACGCTGAGCGAACAGGTGCCGAAAAGATCGACTTTTCCCCCGACGGGTTGGGCTACAATCGAAGGAGCCGCCGAAAGCGTCACCAGTTGTGGCATGACGCCGGTCAAAACCGGAACCAGATCAGCCCCGTGAAGAAATGCCGGTGATGATACAATGAATGCCGCAGTCAGGCAGGTGATGGGGTAGCGCATGAGGAGGGGGCGGATAGACAAGGTTTGTGGAAGTGTGATGGTAATCAATGGCGTTGCCTGGTTTCCAAGTAGGTTCGCCGGCTATGAGCATGGGAAATGCATTCTTTGGATCCAAAAAAAGCTGCCCGGATGATCCGGGCAGCTTTGTCAATCCCCTGCGGGGCAGGAAAATCATAAATGATCAGTTCGGTTCTGATTCGTCGGCCTTTGGTGTTGGAATGGTGATCGGGGTGTCGAGTTCGTTTTGTATTTTGTGGAGCTTTACTTCGAATACCAACATGCTTCCGGCTTCGATCACGCCTCCCGGAGGATTTTCGCCGTAGGCGAGTTCGCTTGGAATGTAGAGACGGATCTTGCCTCCTTCACCCACGAGTTGAAGCCCTTCCGAGAAGCCGGGAATGACGCCACCGAGAGGGAATGCAACGGGTTTGGTTTCATCGAGGTTGGAGTCGAAGACCGTTCCATCGATGAGTTTGCCTTCGTAGGTCACTTCAACCACGTCTTCAAGTGCCGCCACTTTGTCTGACCCTGGCTCGAGGACTTCGTATCCGAGTCCGGATTCGGTGAACTTGACTTTTTCCTTATCGAGATCGCGCACATAGGCCTGAGCGGCCGCTTTGTTGATTTTGGATACGCGTTCGTTTCTCAATTCCCGACGCTCCTGGACCAGCATCTGGACTTGTGCTACATTATCCTGGGTCTTTTGACTGAGTTGGCCTGCTGCGAGTCCTTTGGTGAATCCGGAAGCGATCGCTTGCATTTCCTCACTGGTAAGTTCCATGGAATTCACGCCAGAGTGATGCGCAATGATTTCCCCCATCATGGTCAGCCTTTCAAGGTCGCTGAGCGTTTCGGTGGCTTCCGTTTGGGCGGAAACCGGACTGAAGGAGATGAGGAGGCCGAGAAGAGGGATGAGTCCCGAAGTTTTCATATGGGTTGTTTGTGATAAGGAATGCCAAAAAAAGGGCAAGGTAATATTCACCGTGGGTCATTGTAAGGTTTGGATTAAAGCGATTTGTCCAAAACGCATATTTTTCAACCGAAGGTGTAATGGGTGAGACTCAGGCTTGGAGTATGTGGAGCCGTTAATAGACTATGATGCAATGCATCATATGCTCTTGATTTGTGTGGAGTGCGTCTCTATTGGCTGAATGCATTCAACTGGCGGAGAAACGATCAATGGCAAACGAGAGATAGCATCTGCATGGCAAGTCTTCTGGCATACGACAAAAAGGTAGTGCGATCCGGAGCAGTTGATTGGGTCGTCGGTGTGGATGAAGTAGGCCGGGGCGCTTTGGCTGGCCCGGTTGTGGCTGCGGCTGTCGCGATTCCTGCAAGTGTTCTTCCCCGATTGCGGCACCGCTCGTGGAGCAAACTCGTAGATGACTCAAAGCGCTTGAATGCGAGTCGTCGCGAATCGATTGAAGCCGCCTGTGAAAAACCGTTGCTCGAGAGGGTGTTTTTCCGGGGCATCGGAAGGGCCGAATCAACGGAAATTGACGCGGTGAACATCCTTCAGGCGACGAGGGAAGCCATGATCCGTGCTTTGCGTGATTTGGAGAAACAGGCATCTGCGGATGGTTTGATCCTTCCTGTTGACGGCTATGTGCCTGGCAAGAGCCAAAGCATGCTTTGGGATTGGATGGATGGTCCGGCCGCGAACAGTCAGATCCTTATAGATGGCCGGCCTTTTCGTTCTTTTCCCTATGCGCACGACGGCTTGGTGGGTGGAGATGGCAAATCGTTCTGCATCGCTCTGGCATCGATTTTCGCAAAAGTTCACCGTGATCGCCTCATGGCGGCACTTCCGGCCGCCCGCTTGTTCGAATGGGATACGAACAAGGGATACGGCACGGAGGCCCATCGCTCATTGATCCGTACGCACGGTCTCGACTCTCAGCATCGCTTATCGTTTGTGGCGGAAGATAAATGGCAGGATGATCCGGACGGTCGGCAGATCGAATGCTTCTGAGCCGGTGGCTTTTAGCGCGCGTAATAGTGTGAATCTTCGTTTGTTTTGAATCCCGGGATTGTCATGTGTCACAATCCGGTGAGAATATACTTGGATGTTTTCCGGACATGGGTATCTTGTCCGGGTTGATACATTGATGTACCCGGGAATCCGGATTGAACCCATGTGCCACCGAATCATACCATGAAAGCGCGTTCCATCTTGCTCGGAGTGAACATTGACCATTTTGCAACCCTCAGGCAGGCACGATACAGGGATCTGTCGGGCGAAGCGGGACACTTTATCGAGCCTGATCCGGTGGAGGCCGCCCTTGTTGCTGAGAGAGCGGGCGCGGACGGGATAACCGTGCATCCGAGGGAGGATTCGCGGCACATCCAAAGAGCGGATGTATTCCGGCTCAGGGAGTTGATTCACACGCGGCTTAACATGGAGATGGCCTGCACGGACAGCATGGTGGATTTCGCGCGTGAGATTCAACCGGACAGCGTATGCCTGGTCCCGGAAAACCGTGAGGAGATCACGACGGAAGGCGGGTTGGATGTGGTGACCCACTATGATCGGGTTGAGTCGGTGGTGAAGGCGATGCGGGAAGAGGGAATCGCTGTGAGTTTGTTTATTGATCCGGATGAGGCACAAGTGAGCGCGGCATCGGATTTGGGGGTTGAGATGGTTGAGTTGCATACCGGAGCGTTTGCGAACCATGCTCATGATCCAAGGGGAGCTACGGAATTGAATCGTTTGATGGCGGCCGCCGAGCATGCCCACGAGGAAGGGTTGGTGGTGAACGCCGGGCATGGAATCAACTACGTGAACATCCGGTCGGTTTTGAAAGTGCCGCATCTGCATGAGTTGAACATCGGGCATTCGATTGTGAGTCGGGCGTTGTTTACGGGAATCACCGAAGCTGTGAGGGAAATGCAATGGCGGATGATGGGACAGTGATAGGATCCGGACCATCCGGCGGGCCGGTTTCAGTTCCGGAGTGGAGTCATCCGGTGTTGGCATGCCATGCTTCGAAGGCGTATGAGCGCCAGCTTTTGGGTGGATTGGCCGGGGCTGGACGTGCCATGGAACTGGCCGGCCGGCGGCTGGGGCGGGAAGTGCGTTGGGCGTTGAATTGGCCACACGGCAGACGCATGCGAATGCTGGTGTTGCTCGGGCGGGGAATGAATGCAGGTGATGCGCTCATCGCATGTCTGGAATTGATCCGCGAGCTCGATAACGTTGAGGTTCACGTGGTCGCATGTTATACGGAGGATCGACTGGATCCGGTGTTGAAGCCTTGGTGGCGGGTGCTCAGGAAAAGTGAGGCGATGGGTAGCATATCCATCGTTTATCTCGAGAAACAGTTGGATGAAAACGGACACTGGGCAGCTCCTGTGAAAGAGAGCTGGCAATCGGGGTATGATCTGTGTCTGGACGGGATCTTCGGGATGTCGTTTCGTCCTCCGCTTGGGGAGGATGTGGCCTCTTTGTTGAGATGGTGCAATGGTCTTCGGATCCGGATGCGTGTGGCCGTCGATCTGCCGAGCGGGGTAGGTGAGGCGACTGATCCAAATGCTTTCCGGGCCGATATCACCTACGCAACCGGCGTTTTCAAAAGCCCGTTGATGGATGAGGGCAACCGGATGTTCACGGGACGTTGCCGCTATATCGATCTAGGTTTTTTTGAGAAGCATCGACTGGATTCGACATGGAATGTGTTGGTGCCGGGGAATCTGCTCTGCAATGGCGGGATGCGGTCGGTGCTGACTGACAAGCGCAGCTATGGGCATTTGTTGATCATGGGTGGTTCGGCGCGAATGCCGGGTGCTTTGTTGATGGCAGTCCAGGCTGCGGTGCGGTCGGGTGTCGGGTTGGTAACCGTGGCAGCTCCTCAGAGTATTTACTCTTCATTGGCTGCCCAGGTTCCGGAAGCAATGTGGATCCCATGGGAGGAAACCGCGGATGGTGGTCTTGCACTGGAAGGCTTGTCATTACTGCGCGAGATGGATGGGAGGATAGATGCGTTTTTGATCGGCCCGGGAATGGGGCGTGGAATCGAGACTCAGGCCTTGATTGACGAAGCTGCGGATTTGCTGGACGCGCCTTTGGTTTTGGACGCGGATGCCTTGATGCCCGACCGGGTAAAGCGCTTGGGGTCGAAGCGACCCGGCTCTGTCATTGTTACTCCGCACAGGGGAGAGTATGCCCGTTTGTCAGGTGTTCCTTCATCGGATAAGGATGCGCTTGAATCCTTCCGTTCCTACTGTTCAGAGGTTGGAGTGATCGGACTATTGAAAGGCCCGTTGTCGATTGTGGCGGCAGCTGGAAAAGGATGGGTGAGTGCCCATGGAGGTCCGGTTTTGGCGCGCGGCGGAAGTGGCGACATGCTTGCCGGTCTGGTGGGCGGGGCGGTGGCTTCGTCGGGTTCGCGGGGAATGGTTCGGGCAGTATGTCGTGCGTTGGTTTTGCAAGGAAGTGCGGCAGACGCGTTGGCTTCGAGGCAGGGAGAATGTTTTGTGCGGACGACTTCATTGCTGGAATACCTGAATCGGATCGATCCGGATTATGGACAGATTTGAATGTGACTGGCATGCATGGATGGTCTTGAATGCGCTGCCCGAGATCGGGCCTGTGACCTTGCGCCGCTTGACCGATGAGTTTGGCGAGGATCCGAACACGATATTTGCAGCCAGCGATCGGGCTCTTCTGTCGGTCAAGGGCTTTGGGCCTGCGATGTTGGCTTCTTTGAGGTCATGGCACCGGAGTTTTGATCTAAAGCGTGAGTTGGAAACCATGGAACGAAATGGGTCCAGGTTTCTTTGGAAAGGGAACGACCAGTATCCGTCGAAGCTGCGGCATATCTACGATGCGCCGGTTGGGTTGTATTGTTGCGGGGATTTGACGCCGGACGGATCCGCGCCTGCAATCGCGATTGTGGGAACCCGCATGCCGACCTTCTATGGGCAAAAAGTTGCCAGGAGCTTTGCGCGGCGACTTGCGTCGAATGGATGGTGGATTGTGAGCGGACTGGCAAGGGGAGTCGACACAGCGGCGCATGAGGGCGCTCTGGATGTGGGTGGCCGAACGGTTGCCGTTATGGGAAATGGTCTGGATATCATATTTCCGCCGGAGAATCTGGATCTCTACCGCCGCATTGCGGGATCGGGTTCGGTATTGTCCGAATTCCGCTTTGGGCGAAAAGCGGATCGCCAGACCTTTCCCATGCGTAACCGGATTGTATCGGGCATGGTGGATGCGGTTCTCGTGGTGGAGAGTGATGTGAAGGGTGGTAGCATGATCACAGCGCGGTTTGCTTCAGAACAAGGACGGCAGGTGTATGCGATTCCCGGCCGGATCGATGAGGACAGCAGCAGCGGCTGTCATCAGTTGATCCGGGACGGAGCGATTTTGGTGAGTTCGGTGGAGGATATCCTTGAGGATATGAGGATGCCATTAGGCGCCAAGCAGACCGAAATGAATCTCGACCCAAGGCCATTTCCTCCCGATTTGGATATGGGTCCGGACGAAACCGCGGTCTGGGAT
>JAPXRV010000061.1:0-21219 GCA_033813415.1 Opitutales bacterium
CCTGCGGGTTGATACTTCCCGCCCGGTCCGGTGTAGCCACCGTCAGCAAAACTTCCCAGCGCCGCCATGACTGCCACAGCTCCGGCGGCAGCGAGCCCTAAGCCCGCCCATCCGGACCCAATGACAGCCGCAATGGCGGCCGGGATCCATGCCACTAATGACTTGGCAGCGCCCGCAACAGACAACGCTAAATTCTTGGCGGCTTGCGCCTGGTCGACCATGAACATTGCGGCCTTGCTGACCGCGTATTCGGCAACCATCTTCGAAAATGCGCTGACGGCCGATTCGACGAATCCATTCCAGATGCCCCGCAGACTCTGCCCGAGAGACTGGGTCTTCATGAGCAGTCCGGATATGCCGCCTGATATGGTGTCGATACCGGCCGAAAACATGCCGGTGAAATTGTTCGCGATGATGGTCTCGAAGTCGCCTAGCTGTTCTTTCAGCTCTTCCATTTTCTTCTTCAAGACATTCGGGTCTTTCTCTGGATCTTCGCCTTTGCCGGTCGCTCCGGATGATCCTGCATCGCCTGCGCTCGCCTTCGACATTCCACCATAAAGAGACATTGCCGCCCATCCGAACTGATTGTCCGGGTTGCCGTAAGGCTTATTCGAGAAGACCGATGCGAGATCCTTCATCGACATAACCGAAGACTTGTTCGGGTCAATGTAACTCTTCGGATCTGACACACGCGCCCGGAGTGCGTCGGTCTCTGCCTGTGCTCCGCTCGTGTCGATGCCTGAAATCTGTCCCATCCTGAGACGTGCCAACAGTGGGTTGATGCGCTCAACAAGGGCGTTGATTCCTTCCTGGAGCAATAGGACGAAGCTCTTTGCAACAAGCTTCATCGAGTCGCCGAACCATCCGAAGAAGGCCCGCATGTTATTCATAAGAGCTTTCGGTAGTTCGACAGCCGCGTTGTAAAATGCGTTTTTTAATGAGATCCTGATCCCCTCCGCAACAAGCTTTAGCATGTCCCATATTGCCGCCCTGGTATCGTCATTGACGAAGGCTGACGTGATCCGTCCGGTCATAACTTTGATCTTTAGGCCCAATGTCCCAATCGCGTCGTCCAGTCGGTCGAGTGTTTCAAGCTCCCATCCCTCGAGGGCGAGCCCGGCCGCGATCGCGTTGTCACGAACTTTCACTAGACCATCCTTACCGATGCGGTCGAGTAGCTCAACCATACGCGGCCCAGACTCCCGGCCGAAGATCTGCGAGACAGCGTTGAAGGCAGCTTCTTTGTCGGTCGCATTGGCGAATCCGATTGCCAGTGCCTCAAGCTTGCGTTCGGTGGGTTGGCCATAGAAAGATTTCATTTCAACGCCAAGGTCCGAGAATGCCCTACGGAGCTTCACGTTGCCGTTGACGGCTTCCATCGCCTGATTGCGCATCTGTGCCACGGCGACGCCTACGCGCTCAGCCGTGACTCCGACTTGAGTCCCTACGGCCTGCACGGCCTGAAGGTCGACGGCGTTCATCGTGGCCTGATAAGCCTGGTCACTGACGCGGGATGCGTGGGAGATAGCCGCTTGCACCTGACTCGCAACAGTGCGGATGCTCGCATAGGTCGCCACGTAGCCCATGAGCGAGCGGACGCCCGCCTGCACGGCAGGCCCAACCCGTTGCGCGATTCCGACAGTCTTTTGCAACTCCCGTTGCGTGGACTGCACCCCGGCAAGGTCGCTCCGGATCCGGAGCAGCATGTCTAGTGTTGTCGATGCCATGGCGCCAAATCCTTACAGATAGCCTTGCATCACCGCTTCCCAGCACGAGCGGCCCGACTTGTAGTGCTCCACCCGCGCTTCAAATTCTTCGAGCCGCTTTTGTGCCTGGTCCTCAACGCCCGGTTTGATTTTCGAGGCCTTCAGCACTTCGGCGTCAAGCTCAGCCGCCTTCACGACGTCTGCCTTGAGAATCGAGATCACCTTATCGAACACAGCCATCACGGCCGGGTTGAAGACACGCATCTCGATTTGCCGTCTGTGCAACGATGCCGCCCGAGGGTCAGCCTCGTAGTAGTCGATAATCGAAGGCTCATACGGAAGCGGTTCACCCCGTGCATAAGCGGCCGCGTTTTCAGCCCGCATGTTCCGGATGCGCGAGACTCCTTGCGGGATCTTGTGCAACTGCTTGCTGAGTTCGACTCTAGCCGCTTTTACTGCCTCGACCTCCTTCTCGGTCTCCTTGCGGATGTCCGCGTAAAACTCGTAGACTGATTTCACCTTTCCGAAAATTGTGACGTGCTTTGACATGATTACTTGCCGGTTGAGAGTTTGAGTTTTGCCGCGAGTGTAGGAAAACGGTAGGTAAGAACACACTGGTTCGTTATGTTTCCAGCACCGCCGAAAGGGTTCATTTTTGGGTATTCCCGGTAGATCCGCTCAAGGCAGGATTCCACACCTGCGAGCTGATACATTTGCTTGCCGCAAATCCGTTGCGACGATAGGCTCGAAAGCATGCCCGCAGAGTCCAGCGCTGTGAGGGTATTCGAGTCGCACCCGAGGAACTGCGCAAGCTCTGCCCTCGTGATCATGGTCGTTTGGTCTGTGAAGCGGCCGTTGTTACCGCTTGACCCCGGAATCGAGACTCCGGGAGTTGATGTGATGCCCTTTTGGTTGACAACCGTTCCGGGTCTTGGTCCTGAGTAGCTCATAGTTGATACTTGGTCGATTGTTTGAAATGCTGGTGTGTTCACCAATGCCCCGATTGAGCCATGGTCCGGGATCCCGATGATTGACTCGTGATCGAGATCATGGACGAAAACCGGGCTGAAATATCTATACGTGCCGCCCTCGATCGCCTTGCGGCCTGCCTCAGTCCATTCGACCTCGAGCATGATGCCGTCGTTCCAGTAGAAGGCGATAGGATACCCAGCCGCTTCCTTCTCCTCATGGTCGAAGTCGAGGAACAGCCGCGAGCATTCGCCCAGCGATGCACGCAAGTTTGCCTTCTTGAGCTGGTTTGCAATGTGGGTGCATGCCGGTTGACCTACAAAGACGTTGATGGGGTCGGCCCGGTTGCACGGGTGAACCCGGTGCTTTCCTCCTGGTGCAAACTGAATCGTGCTTCTCATGAGTCTACTGTCCACCGTCCTTGACGGAAATTCCAGAATCTATTGCTACCGATTACTACCGATTACTACACATAGCTACCGATTGCTGCCACCGGATTGAGCTTTGATCCGGTTCGCGAACCATGCGATGACATCCTCCTCCCGGAACACTAGCGTCTTGCGACTGACACGGGTCACGGGTAGCAGTCCCACCTTGACGGCCCTCGCAAGGGTTCGCTGATTGATTCCGGTATATTGGGAAAGCTCGCCCAATCCGATGATGGTTCTCATTTCTCCCTGTGTGATGCTCATTGTGTTCCTTTGGAATGGAAGGTTACAGTTATTCGATTGGGCTTGATCCCTTATTGGATGCGGGATTCAGGCTTATTGAGACTGATGTTTTGGAAACTTGGAACCCCGATCTGTGGGGATTCACCCGGTTGCAAAAAGCGCTCCTCCGCGGCCCCAACTCCTAAGTCGTTGAACTGGAGAGCTTTCTTACACGGGGGGTCATGCCGTGCCCGTTCCTGTCTCCGCATCACGCGGGCCCACCCCGGAGCGATCGTCTCGCCGTCCTCAGTGCAGCACAGTAGCCAAGCCTTTGATCTTGGTCCCTTTGGCTTCGGTGTCCGTGGTCCGATGGTGAGCATGCCCGACTGCATCGCCGTTGCGACTGCCCGCCGTATCGCTGCGTATCCTCCCAGCTCATGAAGGCCTGACTCACTACTCATGGTGCCACCTCCTCGTGGGAAGGTTGGGAAGGGTTGTGATTAGGTCCCCAAGGTCCCCGAGGTCCCCTCCTCGATGCGTGGGAAGGTTGGGAAGGGTTTGGGTCTGTCGAGTGATTTGAATCTGTCCGGTTCATGGATCGAATTCTCAGTTGTGGTTCGGGTGAAGTAGGGGACGTTTTACAGCGTCCGTAAGTGCGTCCGTTCTCGACACCGGACACGGACACATAAATCCGCCTATTACATAGGCGGTTAAATGTCCGTATGTCCGGTAGGGGACATGTCCGTATTTGTCCGTAGGTTGTCCAAGCGTCCGTTGTGCTCATATGTGCATTAGTTCGGACAAGGGACATCACCGGACGTTGTCCGTATCTTGTCCGGTGTCCGTATCCGGGTTGATGGTGTTGTTTCTTGCTGGCGAATCGAACGGGATGTAATAGAATCCGGTCGACTCCTGAACCTTCAAAAACCCTCCGTAGCGCAACCGCTCAAGACGCTTTCTTGCCGCCTCTTCAGTTACGCCCTTAATGGCGACGATGCGCTGAATGCACTCTGCCCACGGTAAAGACCCGTTCGACTCCATCACCTGATTGACAAGGTCAACCTTCTCTTGCTCTGCCCTCGAGAGCCTCACAGCCTGCTTTGAATCGGCTATGACGAACCGGCCGGCCTCGATGTCCCACCGATAACGCGGCCCTTTGTCGCGTGATATTGGCGAGCCCCTTGACTTCGTGGTGTAGATCAGGGTTGCGTCATCGTCACGGCGCATGCACAGGACTGTTTCCGCTTTCCGCTCAAGCTGCGCCCCGAGGTGCCCCCGCGTCCTGGTATTGTCGGATCCCTGATTCTGGTGAACAACCCCGATGATCGCGGTCTCGTAGTCCATGGCGCTTGCGTGAAGGTCCGTCACGAGGTTGACAGATGACTCCATGTCATTGACGTCGAGGATGAGATCAGCGAACCCGTCGACGATGACAAAGTGAATCCCTCCGAATCGTCGCTTTGCGCTGTCCAGGATGGCGGGCAGATACCCGCGAATGAGATCCGGACTAAGTCCGGTGAGGTGATAGCTCACGAGCCACGAAGGGGGCACCTTGAGCCCTGCACGGCGGGTTGCTGCCGTAAGCAGTGTGTGCCAATCGCCCGGACTCTGCTCGCTGTCGATGTGGATCACCGCATGCCCTTTCGGGTTGAGTGATTGCCACCCGAGAAGGTCGACGCCTTCGCGATTGCCAGCCATGACGGCCGCAAGCGGTCCCGCAACCCCGATCTGTGATTTTCCGGTTCCTGCCAGTCCACCGATCACGGCTAGGTTTCCCGCCGTGCAAACCTTGATGCCTGTCAAGGTGAGCCGTGGTTCCTCTTTCTTCGGCGGCTTGTCGATCTGGAAGATGCGGTCCTCGATGTCGGCGACAAGTGCTTCGGAATAGTAGGGGGCGGCCTTCACGAGTTCTTTCAACCGCTCCGGCGTGCCTCCCTCTTTTTGGATCCAGTCCGTGACATCACCCTTCGGCAACGAGGATGGACACAGGATCTTGACCGATGCCGCTTTCCCGAGGAGCTGACCCGCTACCTTGATCGCGTGTTTCTCGCCTGCTTCGTCGTTGTCCTGGATGATGACGACATGCTTCCCGATGAACTCGGCGTTGTATTCCGGATCCCACTTCCCCGCACCTTGGCAGTTTGTAGTTGCGGGAATACCGACTACATCGTTGAGCGTGTCCGCGTCCTTCTCGCCCTCGACGATGAAGACTCCCGGCTTGTCCTTCCAGTCCTTGAGTCGATAGAGAATAAGGCTGACACCCTTGGTTCCCCACCCGGACGGCGTCCCCTGGATAAACTCTTTCGGCTTCTCCGGGTGCTCCATCCTCACAACGAAGTGACGGACGGTCCCGTCGAGATCGCGATACGGATACCGCTTGGCTTCACGGTAGCCGTCTGCGATAAGCTCGTCATAGCGGGATTGCTTTGCCGAAGGCGAGGGACGCATGAGTAGCTTCGGCTTGAGGTGAAGCCACTCGCCGAGGTAGTCCTGAATACGCATTATCTCCTTTGGGAGTTTGTCTTCCGGAAACTTCGTAACTCCACACAGATCGATGATGCCGCCTCCGACCTTTTCGACGTGGTCATACCATGTTTCTTCGGTCACATGCACGTTTTGACCATCACCTCCTCTCCATACCGCAGCGCATCGGTTGTTCTTAACCTCTATACCGAGGCACTCCTCGACGAATCGAATGCAGTTTCCGGCTTGTTTGATTTCGTTAAGATCGTAGAAGTTCATGCCACCCCCCTGCACGGCCTGAGTTTCAGCTTCCCCCCTCGCCGTTGTGTCCCGGTCGCGATTAGCCGCCCTTCGACGAAAACCCTGTAGATCGTTTTTCGCGGTTCATGATCCAGCCATGAGAGCTTTGGAATCTCGAATCCATCGCCCTCCGCGAGCATATCCGCTTCGGCGGAGGGCGTCCCGGTCCCACGATAAAACGTGTCGATCCGGAGGACGTCCCCCGCGAGACGATAAACTCGCCGCGTCGAGAGCCCGCCCGGAGTGGTGGAGAACGTCTGCGCCTCATTCATTGGTCGAAGGCAACGGCGGAGTCTGGGGTTTCCCGTCGGTCGATGAATCTCCGGAGTGCTTCGAGCACCTCTTCAGTGACCACCGCGGCCTTTTCTGAGACATCCCACGCTTCAGCCGCTAGTTGCTGCATCGCACAGGCGACAACAAGCTCGCCAATTGGGCAGCGCATGTGATGCGCCCAATCCTTGAGGAACTGGTATTGCTCCGAGCTAATCGGGACGTGGATGTCAAGTTGGGTGCTGTCCGGGTTCATGCCTGACCTCCTTCCTGTGCATACATGCGACGATCTTCCTCTCTTTGGAGACGCCTTGCCTCATTGATTTCAGCGTGTTTTTTGGCAATGAATTCGGCTTGTTCTTTCATGTCCTTTGTCTCCTGTGCCCGGCGACGCTCTTCCTCCTCTTGTGCCTGGCGACGATCTTCCTCCTCTTTTAGACGCCTTGCCTCATTGATTTCGGCGCGTTTTTTGAGTTCTTCGCTGTATATCGGATTCATGATGTTATCTTTGGTTTGTGTTTTGGATGCGTGATGCGATTGCCTCGTCGGCAAGCGGATAAGGGATCCGGATATGACGCCCGAAACGGACGAAGGGAATGAACCCTTGATCCATCCAGCGCTGTGCCAGAAACCTGCTAATCTGGTGACGGCCGCAAAAGCCCTTCACTGTTTCATACTTGAGTGATTCTGCTGTTTTCATTGTGCGTTCTATTTGGTAAAAGTGAAGTGATCACGTCACTACACAGAATCACTCTGTTTTTAGCTTGCAAGCAAAAAAGTTAACTATTCACTTTTTTATGTGAAGAACCTGAAAGAGCTGCGAAAAATCACGGGATTGACCCAAGAGGCTTTTGCCAAACTGATTGGGGTCACCTATGGGTCGATGCGCCAAATCGAATCAAAAGACCTGTCTCTTTCACCCGATCGCCTATTGAAGATTTCCGAAGAAATTGGCTGTGGTCTTGATTACGGCCCACTGTATCCCGGACAGGTGGGTAGGACCATGGCTTTCACCAGTAATGCACCAAAGCCAATCGGTATTAAGCTCACCCAGAGGGAGAATTTCGAAGATGGAAACTTTATAATCCCAATGCGTGATGAGGATGAGATACCATTCACGAGGGAGTATTTTGAACACTATAGAGCGTTAAAAGCTCCGTGGGAAAAGATCAGGGGACTCCGGTCGACGTTGGAAGGTTTGCTAAAGCTTGCCTTTGACGAATCGGTTCATCTGTGTTCACGGAATTTGCCGCCTGACGAAATCAAAGACACCCTATGCCCTGTTTTCGAAGGTATAGTAGATGGGGTATTGAAAGCTGCATCGAGTTCTTTCGGTGGAATAAATCCACTTGTAGAGCATATTAGGCACGAGCAAGGGTGGGGTGTCGATTTGGATAAGTATCCTCAGGATGCTGACCCGAAGGAAGTTCTTCGTTCCTGGCTAATGGACATGGTCTCAGATGTGGACTTCAAGATGCTCGCCTCACTCCGGGATGACCCCGGTGGCACGAGCCCCCAGAATTGAACCGCGTCCTGCTTTGGGACGATTGCCCGGTAGTGAGTGAACAGGACCTCGTTCGTCTCATGCCCTAGGATCTCACGCAATGCGTTGACGTCGTTGTGTGCAGCAAGGTGCATGGATGCGCAAGTGTGACGGTAGATGTCCGGATACTCAGAAACGCCAGCACAAGCCCTTACAGCTGCGTTACACTCCTTCCAGAAGGGCGGGGTGATTGGACCCTTCCTCTTTGCCTCTGGCGTCTCCTTGAGCCACGCAACGAGGTTGTCACTCATTGGAATGATGCGAGCGCTCCGGGTCTTGGCGACGGTGCCACGAATGCGGATGCTCTGATGGTCGAACCGGATGTCTTCCCAGCGCAAGCGGGTCATCTCCCTGGGGCGAACTCCCGCAAACATCATGATGGCTACGGTTGCGCGTGCGTCGGTAGCGTCGACCCTGCACCATGCCGGGAGATCTGCGTTTGACGTATGGTCACAGCATGCCTGTAGCGCTGCGCGTGCCTGATGGATGGTCATCACGGAGATTTCCTTCGGTGGCATCCTGCGCTTCTCGATGCGGTCGAATGGGTTGTCCGTGCGATACCCGCGCCTGACGGCTGTGGTGAATGCCGGTCGGATGGTCCGGAATGCGTTGTTGAATGAACGAGGTGTAGGGAACGCCTTCGACATGGCCTCCTCGATCTCGGCCGGGGTGATGGTGCCAACGTTGCACTTACCCAGCTTTGGCAGTATCCTCTTGCCGATGCGGGTCAGGTCCGTTTGGTATGCGTCGCTGTGCCCTTCCCGTGATTCGACGTGAGTCTCCCATAGCACGCGAAAAGATACCGCGTTTGCCTCTCTCTCCCGGTGGTCGACGTAGAACCGGACAGCGTCAGTGAGATCGGCGTTCCATGGTTTGAGCATGTCCAGACACCTCAGCACGCTTTCAGCCACGGCAGGGGAAAGGGTCATTGCCTGATGCCCGAAGACCTTGATGCGCTGCATCGTCTTTGACCTGCATTCCTGTGCCTTTGCGTATGAATCAAAATACAAACGCTGACGCTTGCCTGTGGAAGAAAACCTTGCTGGAATGCTGATTATCCACCGATCATCGTTCAACTTCAGGATGGGCATTTTCAGTGGCCTTGGCATGGCCAAAATCTACTGCCCTTACTGCCCTTAAATCAAGTGAAAACACGTAAAAACGCGCAATTTTACAAAACGACAAAGCATTGAAGCCCAAATACTTAGCGTTTGTGACACCCGACTCATAATCCCTTGGTCCGGGGTTCGAATCCCCGAGGGCCCACCAACTTCAAAACACGCGAAAGGTAATCGATGCGCTGCGCTGTTGGTGGCGCGTGGGCCAAAGAGGAGGGCTGAAGCCGCCCCCTCCGGAAGGAAGCCGTTGATATTTTGTCAGGGGCAGCAGGTATGAAGAAGATTATTAACCACAAGCACCCAAAGGTTGGAGGTCAGTAATGGCAGTTCCCTCTTCGTGGTGAATAGAGCTCTCAGTTTATCTTTGCCACAAAGCAGGAGAGAAGAGGCGGCTCGGTGGACCCCTCGCCCTACCTTTGGGTGCGGGATTGCTCCCGCTACTATGGGGGCTTGTTATTAGTATGGCCTCAGTCTTCGGTGGAGTCAGTTCGCGAATGAGGGAGGGGTGGTTCCCTGGAGGAGCCTGGCATGGACTCGAGATCTTTGAGGTGCAGATTAAGCGCATCCACTGAGATGTTGATTTCCCAGAATGAAATGCCCAGGGAGATCAGGAGCATGAGCAGGCTGAACCCAAACACCCACTGAGCGACTGTGATCTGCCCGACGAACAGGAGCAGCATGCAAGCGACGCAGAGGAAGAGGCTCACAATCCCGGCAGCTTGCATGTCCCGGATGAGGTGAACTCTTTTGCGGAGGCTGGAAATCTGGGCGAAGAGAACGGCGTCGGGGTTTTGAATGTAGTGGTCGTGAAGCGAACGGATGCGCGACGCGAGCCCGAGAAAACGGTTGGTGTAGGCCAGCAGCAGCAGAGAAAGAGTTGAAAACATCAAGGCCGGGGTGGTGAGCGTGAGTTCCATATCGGGTGGGTCGTGTTTGAAGATGGGTGATGCTATCGGAGTAAGCCTCAGTTGACCTTATTGGCAAGCCGATCCTCTTCCGGTATTTGGATTGAAACCGGCGATGCGGGATATCAGTGTGGCGTTGTGGATAGCAATCAACACAGCAAATTTCCTGTTCCCGGTGAATTGTCAGCCGAGGATCTGGCGGCATGGTGGGAGCGGGTGAGACGTGAACTGGGTCCGCGTTCGGATGTGGAGCCATGGTTGCGGCTGGTTGCTGAGCACTATTTGCTTTGGGATGAGAAGCTTCCCCTGGCTGCGCACAAGGAGGTGCTTCGCGTATTGTCCAATATGGAGGAATCTCATGTCGTTTTGGAAACCCGTTTGCTCGATCATCTCGAGACCCCGTCGAATTTGCTCGGGCAAAAGCTTGGAGCGCTAGGGGCCTGTGGAGGATCGTCATCCCTTTCGAAGCTTGATGCCGGATTGGCCCCGGAGACCTTGGTTTCACCCTTTGTTCGCAAGATGTATGATACGGCGCTTGCCCGTTTGCGGCGACGCGCGGCTGGCAAAGGTCGGGTGTCCTTGAGCGCACTTTCCATTCCTGTCGGAGTCGCACTCTTTCTCGAATGCGTGTTTGGGGTGGAAGATACTTTGGCTTCGGTTGTCATGCGGGAGTGTGGCGGGAAGGTGAAATCTGTCAAAAGCCACAGCATGAAAGGGGAAGTCGAGGTGCGAGCCGGAGCAGCGTGGGCATGGGACTGGGTGGATCGGGTTCGCCTGTTTGAGCAGATGCGTTTTGAGGCCGGGCAGACTCGTAATGTCATTCCTGCCGATGCAGAGGCATCTGTTTGGGCCGATGCGGCGACGCAATCGGGCTTGCCGGGCATTGTGGAATCTTGCACGGAAGGAGCCCGCAGGTTTGCAGTCCGGGTGGAAGGTGCCACGCGGATTGCTTCGCGCCAGCTTGTAGCGATTGCGCGGGCTTTGGAGGATCGGCTTAATGGTGGACCCTCGGAAGTGCAAGGAAACGATCAGTGGGTGAATGATCCAAGAACCGAAGATTGGGTGTTTGTGTTCAGGGAAACGCAAAAAGGATATGTTCCGTGTCTGCGTCTCGATCGCCGGCTTTGGGATCGCCGCTTTGAATACCGCGGAGCCCTTGTTCCTGCCGCATCAAAGCCTACCGTGGCAGCATTCCTTGCGGAATGGGCGGGGCGTCTGCCGGAAGGTGCCCGCATACTCGACCCGTTTTGTGGTTCCGGTATGGAGTTGATCGAGTGTGGAATGCGCTTCCCGACAGGGCAATTGTTTGGCGGGGATACTTCGCAGGATGCATTGGATGCCGCCGGACAGAATGCGCGTGCCGCCGGTGTGACTGTTCGCGAGTTGAGGCAGTGTGATGTCAGTGATTGGCTGACCGGAGGTTTTGATTTGGTGGTGACGAACCCCCCATTTGGGAAACGTGCCCGCGTGGATGACATTGTGAGCTTGTTGGAGTCATTTCTGCGAATGGCTTCGGGACAGTTGAAAGCCGGTGGACGGGTGATTTGGATCTGTCCCCAACCGAAGCGCTGTAGCCGCCTGGCGGCAGGATTGGGGCTTTCCATTGAGCGGAGGGCCCGGTTGGACCTCGGAGGGTTCGATGTGGAGGCCCAGGTGTTGCGCAGAAATTGATCGAAATGGGGAATCATTCCTAACGACCCGCCAAGCGATACCGATCATCCCGGCGAGTGGGGCATAAGGAAAGTGCGCGCAGCCTGAAGAAAGAGCAATGAATCATCCGATGGCATTACGTAGAGGAGAAGGTAAGACAAGTGGATGACGGATTCATGGTCTGAGACAGTTGGAGGGATGTTGGAAAATGTCCGGATTCTATCGGTTCTTATTGAAGGATCCCACAATATTAGGTAAGATGTTCGTGATTCATTCCCGTTACCTGTTTTCATCATCTTTCCGCAATTGCTGTTCATCTTGCCGGGGATTTCTTGGATAGGATAGACGCAACACGGATCCGGATGCGCGAAAACGGTGCTATCCCTCCGTTTTATCCCCAAACTCAGATCCTCTCAAATGGCCGAACCTCTGCCTTCGGACAAAGCCCGAAAACTCACCTTTCCTCCCATCCGGGTGGCGTTGCTCTATGCTTTGTTCGGGACATTATGGATATTTTACTCCGATCGGTTTATTCAAGGTTTTTCAACCGATCCGGAAGTATTGACGCGACTGCAGACGGGAAAGGGTTGGGCCTATGTGGGACTCACCGCCTTGCTGGCCTATGTGCTGTGCCATGCGCTCAACCGGAGGATACTGCATCAGTCAAGGGCGCTCAGGGAAGCTGAAGCTCTCCAACGCCTTACCTTGCGCAGTATTGGCGATGGGGTCATAGCGACGGATAAGGCCGGGGTGATCACATGGATGAACCCTGTGGCCGAGGGAATGACCGGCTACAAGGATGCGGAGGCGCGGGGTAAGCCCCTGGATGAGGTGTTCAGGATTGTTTCCTCCGGGGATGGGAATCCAGTCGAGAACCCTGTCTCCAAGGTGCTGCGCTCCGGCGTAACCGTAGGGTTGGCGAATCATACTGTGCTCATTTCGCGTGACGGGCCCAGAATTTCGATTGCGGATAGTGCTGCCCCTATTGCTGATGAGGATGGATCGGTGCATGGGGTGATCCTGGTCTTTCGGGATGTGAGTGAGCAGGAGGTGTCACGCAAAGCCCTTGAATTCAGTGAGCGGCGGTTGAACCAAGCTATAGAGGCTTCGCAGGATGGGATTTGGGACTATGAAATTGAGCAGGGGTCTTTGTATTTCAATAACCGCGTATTGCACATCCTTGGACTAAGGCTTTCCGATAATACAATAAGTGAATCCGCCTATTGGGAGCGGGTTCACCCAATGGACCGGGATGCTGTCCAGAAGGAAATCGATGTGCTCAGGAGTGGCCAGCGCGACAGGATGGAAGCCGTGTACCGGATGCAGCGTAACGATGGCTCCTGGTGCTGGATCCGGAGCAAGGGAATGGTCGTGACGCGCAATGAGCAGGGAGGGGCGGTCAGGATCACTGGAACCTACTCTGACATCACAGCCTTTCGCGAGGCCGAATTGTCGATGGCCAAGACCAAGTTTGCATTGGATCAATCGCAGATATCGATCTTTCAGATCGAGCCGGATGGGACAATCACGTACGTCAATGACCATGCGGCCCGCAACTTGGGTTATACAAGGGCTGAATTGATGGATCTGAATCTCAGTGATATCGATCCGCTTTTTGATGTGGGTAAGATGGCTGAGTATGGCAGGGCACTGAGGGCCCGGGGATACTTCGTTTTTGAATCGGTTCACCAGCGCAAGAACGGGGAGGAGTTTCCAGTTGAGATTACCCTTATCCATTCCTGGTTTGAGGGCGAGGAGGTGTCTTTTGCCTTTTCTGTGGACATTACCGAACGCCGACTGCGTGAGCAGAACTTGCGCGAAATGGATGAGCGCTTCCGGAAGCTTTTGAATGACCTCTCGTCGATCAGTATCCGGGGGTTTTATCCTGACGGAACCGTGTTTTATTGGAACAAGGCGAGTGAGAGCATGTTCGGGTATTCGATGGATGAGATGATCGGTCAGGATTACATCGAGAAGTTGATTCCGGAAGAGGGAAGGTTGGCTGTTCGTGAGAGCATCGAAGAAGCCGTATCAACTGGAACGGTGCCATCACCCTTCGAGTTGAAATTGCTCCGCAAGGACGCCTCGGAAGGATGGGTTTACACGCACCCTGTGATGATCAAGGTGGGGGATCGCCTGGAGTGCTATTGTCTGGATATCGACCTGAGTCCGATTAAACAGGCGGAGGAGCAACTGCGCCGGATGAATACCATTCTGAACTCGGTGAGGGAAGTGAATCAGCTTATCACGCAGGAGACGGATGTGACTTCGCTGGTCAGGCGGGCCTGCACGATTCTTGTCCGCGACCGCGGGTATCAGAGGGCCTGGATCGCCACGATTGATGGTGCGGGGGCTGTGACTTTCTTCTGGGAAACGCCTGACTTGGATGAAGGTTTCCGGGATTGGATTGCGGATGGTAATCAGACCCAGTGCATGATGGATGCGGTGGCTTCGGGTAAGGTATCGGTTCGAGCCCGACGCTCCGGGTGTTGCGAGCATTGTCCACACGTTGGGGGGTGCAAGGACTACGCATGTTTGAATATGCCGCTTCGATTTGGAGACAAGACCTATGGTTTCCTGTCGGTGTCGACCTGTCCTTATCACCAGATGTCCGACGAGGAGGTGGATTTGTTCCGGGAAGTTGGAGATGATTTGGCTTTCGCTTTTTACCGGCTGGAGCTTGAGCAACAGAAAGCCAAGGCACTCCGGGATCTGATTATTGCGAAGGAGTTGGCGGATTGCGCAAGCAAGGCAAAAGATGAGTTTTTGTCGATCATGAGTCATGAGATGAGGACTCCGCTCAACCCGATATTGGGTTTTACGAGTCTCATGATGGACATGGTTGTGGATCCCGAACAGAAAGACTACCTCAAGACCATTCGGGATTCGGGCGAGCGAATGTTGGCGTTGATCGACAACATCCTTCAATACGCCAAGCTCAACCATGGTTCGATGAGTCCCACCCTCGGCCGTTTCAAGATCATGGAGGTGTGTCGTACTGTGATGCAATCGTGCCGGCCAAACTCTTCTGATGTTGGGTTGGTGCTCCAGTCGTCTCTGGATGGGTGGGAGAATGTGCCGGATGAATTGGAGGTCTTGAGTGACCGGCATATGGTACAGCGCATATTGGATAATCTGCTTAGAAATGCCTGCAAATATACCAACTCAGGCACTGTGAGCCTTTCGATTGGATACCGTAAATCAGTCGAGGTGCCTGGCCACCGTCTGCGCTTTGAAGTGCGCGACACCGGAATCGGAATACCCGAGATCCATCATTCCAAGGTTTTTCTGCCTTTCAGTCAGGCAGACAGTTCACATTCGAGGGAATACGAAGGGGCGGGTTTGGGTTTGGCCATTTCGAGAAAGCTGGTCAATCTGCTCGGGGGTGATATCGGCTTCGAGAGCAAGGAGAACGAGGGCTCTCTCTTCTGGTTCACTTTGCCATGGGGTGAGGCAATGGAGAAAGCGACTCGCCTCCCATCCGAACACAAACCATTGTCCCGGTTGGATCAGCCAATCAATGTGCTGATCGTGGATGATACGCCGGACAACGCACGCATCATTGAAGTGATCGTGAATCATGCGGGTGGGCGGTCTGTGACAGCTTCATCGGGATACGAGGCGATCGCAGTGGCTGAAGAATCCCGGTTTGACCTGATTCTGATGGATTTGAGCATGCCGGACGTGGATGGGTTTGAGGTAACAGAGCGCATTCTGAATGGAGAGAATCCGAACAAGACAACCCCGATTCTGGCATTGAGTGCGCATGTGTCGCCCGAGATCCGAAACCGCTGCCTGGCTTGCGGTATGAAGGCGCATATTGCGAAGCCGGTCAAACCATCGGATCTGGTGGAGGCGATCCGTCAGTACGCGAAGGTATCCTGAATTGTGGTGTTGCTATGGTTCATGCGGCCGCGGATAGTGGGTCGGATGAGCTACATACGCTTCGTTTTGAGCCATCCCAGAATACTGGCTTTCGGTGTTTTGCTGACACTGTTTTCCAGTTTTGGGCAGACCTTTCTCATTTCAATATTCGTGCCGCGGATGATTGATGAGATGGGGCTCACGACCGGTGGATTCGGGACACTGTATTCGGTTGCGACTGTTCTGAGCGCTTCCTGTCTGCCGTTTTTTGGGCGGATTCTGGATAGGGTTTCGGTGCGTAGCTACACGATTGGTGTGGCGTTTGCGTTGATGCTGGCGTGTGGGATGGTGAGCATTTCGGTGAATGCACCCATGCTCTTCGTCGGGATTGTGGGTTTGCGTTTGGCCGGACAGGGGTTGTTGGGTTTGACCGCTTCGACCACCATGGCGCGCTGTTTCCCTGAGAACAAAGGAAAAGCATTGAGTGTCTCCGCAATGGGCTACCCTCTTGGAGAGGGTCTGCTGCCAATGTTAGCGGTGCTGATGATTGCATCCTACGGATGGAGGGTGAGTTGGCAGATCATGGGTGGCTTGGTAGCCGTGTTGCTGCTGCCGCTGATTGTGGCCTTGGTCCGCAACCTTCCGAATCATGAAGGAGGTCGAAGCTGTTCGTCCGGTCAACGGGAGAATATGTCGGAAGTGTTGCGGGACCCCCGTTTCTATCAGTTGCTGCCGGGCTTGTTGGTTGTCCCCTTTGTGCTGACTGGACTGTTCCTCTATCAACTGCCTTTGGCCGGGTTCAAGGGATGGACGGACCGTGCAATGGCGGTCGGCTTTATCGGCTTTGCAGGAGCACGCCTGGTTTCTTCGATTCTGGTTGGTCCTTTGATTGACCGGGTGGGGTCGCTTCGCCTGATTCCGCTGACGCTCATCCCGGTGATGGCAGGACTCGTGTTTTTGTTCAAGATAGAGGGTGAGTGGGGTGCCACCGTGTTTCTCGTCTTGATGGGTGCGGGGCAGGGTCCTGCCGGTACGATCTCGACTGCGGTATGGGTTGATTTGTATGGAATCGATGCGTTGGGGCGAATCAAGAGTC
This sequence comes from Opitutales bacterium, assembly GCA_033813415.1. GTDB lineage: Bacteria > Verrucomicrobiota > Verrucomicrobiia > Opitutales > JAFGAQ01 > JAFGAQ01. Next base: position 16,535 of record JAPXRV010000061.1, read on the forward strand.
TGGTGGCTATGTTGGGCGTGTTTTCCACGGCATTCAGTCCGATCCTGATCGGATTTATGCTGCAGATAGGCGTGGGTTTTGAATACCTGATTCCTGCGTTTGGGGTGGTTAACGCGTTGGCGTTTGGTCTGAGTTATTGGTCCTCGCGTAGGATCATCCGTGCCATGCGCAGTGCTCAGCATTCCTGATCTTTCCCGCGATCCAGACAGGGTCTATTTGGAGTCGAGGACCGGATTCCTGCCGTTTGATTCAGTGCTGGAATCGTTATGCAATGGGAATGCCCAGCAGCCCAATGAGGATTTTTGCGAAGAGGGTCATGAGGATGAGTGCGATCGGATAGGCCGTGGCATAGGATACGATCGGTTCCTGCGAATCAGTGGACGCAGTTAACGATCCAAGCGCGGGGGTGCTGGTCATCCCTCCGCAGATTCCTCCGAGCGACTGCATGCGGGTGAGTTTGAGAGGGCCGCGGGCGATGGTATAGGCGATGATCATGGGCAGTAGTGTAACCGTGGCTCCGAGCCCAAAGAGTCCCCATCCATGTTGGGATACGGTTTCGACCAGATGCGAACCGCCGGTTATTCCCGCATCTGCAAGGAAGAGCACCAGTCCGAAATCCTGAAGCAGCAATCTGGTGGGGCGTGCAATGTGCCCTACGATGGGCCCGATCCGTCCGGCATGGCCAAGAATGAGCGCCACGATGAGGGGACCTCCCGCCAATCCGAGCGTCATCGGGGTTGAGCCGGGTAGCCCGATCGGGATCATGCCAAGCAAAATCCCGGCGGAGAGTCCCAATGCAATTGAGATCAGGGTGGTCTGGTCAAAAGCGTGAGGCCGGTGTCCGATGTGCAGCCCAAAACTCCTTAGTCCGGCAGGTAGCCCGACAACTGTAAGCACGTCATAGGTCTCGATCCGGGTGTCCGCCGTAGGAACGAAAGTCTGATCAAGGCGCGTGATCCGGGTGATGATTACCCCATGCCGTCGCAGGGGAGCCAATTCCCTCAGCGTTTGGCCTGCAACCGATTTTGCGGTCACCACAAAGCGCTGACGCTCATTTTCGGTGTCGACGATAAAGGGTTGGTCGCTTCGTTTTCCGAGGTATTTACAGGCCAGGTGTATGGATCGCGGCTTTCCGACCACAAGCAGGAGTTGTCCGGCCTCGAAGCGGTCCTCGTCGGTAAGGGGAATGAGACGCCCTTCTTTCATGACTCGGGATACCTGACATTCCGTTATTTCTGACAGGTCGCTTTCGCCGATTCTGGAGCCGAATAGATTGGGGTTGGTCACTTCGATGAGTGACTTTTCCACATCCTGGGATTCGACCGAACTGTCCTGCGTTTCCTGCGGATTGCGGCTCCGGAGGATTCTGGGGAGCAGTTGCACGAAGAGAACCACCCCGATTACACCGAAAGGATAGGTTATTCCATAGCCAATCGCGACGTCGGAGGCGAGTTGGTGAGCGCCTTCCGTTGCCGCTGCGAGTGCAGGCGTGCTTGTCATCGCCCCGGCGAAAAGACCGGCTGCGAGTGCAGGAGGGAGGTCGAGCAGCTCGGCCAAGCCCCATGCTGTGGCGGCAGCCGAGGCGACAATGATCAGGCTGAGTTTAGCCAGCGAGCCGCCCTCTCTTGCAAGTGCGGCGAAAAAGCGGCCGCCTGCTCCTATACCCACACAATACACGAAAATCGCCAGACCGAAGCGTCCGATCTCGTCGGGAATGGAAAGTCTGAAATGGCCCGCGACCAATGCCACGAAAAGGACTCCGGATGTGCCGATGGAGAGTCCTTTGATGCTGATGGCTCCAAGGAGCATGCCGAGCCCCGTTATGGCGAATAGCGCCATCAGCGGATTGGAAAAAATGGTATGAAAGGTGTTCATGACTGCGCGGAAATGGAATGTGCCGGCAAGCACCGCAAGAAATTTACGACAGATGCAGGGCAATGCGGCTCAATGGATGTCAGGATGGCGTTCAAGCTTGGTTGGATCGATTTCCTCGTCCGGTAAGAGTGGGGCCATCCCTCACCCGGCCATGACAACCCCTTGGGATGCGGAGTCTCAAAGTCGGTCCGGATCATGATTGGTTTCGCCAACCGGATCCGGCTCGGAACAGTTCTGCAGTGTCTTTCTTCCGTGCGATCCAAGTCAAGAACAATGAATAGTGGCCCTAGCCTCGAATACGTTGAAGTGGTTCGTTGGTGTTGTTTCTAACCCGGACGAACGATGGTTTCCATTGTAATATTCGCTAAGCTAGAAAAGAATCGTGGGAGTGAATCGAAAACTGAAAACGAATCGTGGGAGGACGATGAAGGCATTGTCACCGTTGGTGGTTTTGATCCTTCTGTTGATTGCTGCGAGGGCTGGTTTTTCATTTTTCCACCTTTCGATGGATTTTGATGTGATGAATCGATTCGGTTTCCCAGATGAGCGGATTTGGATCACGGTTTGGGTTATCTCGAATCTGGTGCTCTCGTTGATTCTGTTTATGGGTTTCCTGCTTGTGTTGGTCCGTTATGTCGTGGTGGCGAATGTGCGGGTTTTGATTTTGTTGTTCACGGGGAATTCGGCCTTTGATAAGGGGGCAGTGGCAGGGCTTGGCATGCTCGCGTGGCGCATTGGAGCTTATTTTGCAGTGATGATCAGTTTGGTGGTGGCTTATGTTTTGGTATCGTATGTCTTTGGAGTGATCGACTACAAACTGGCTTCGAAATGGGGTTTCACCGCGTTTACGGTTGTTCCAAGGGGGCAAGCGACCCTTCTTCTTGATGGTGGAAGTAGTCAAGCGTTTGGAATGTCTTACCAAATCACCTACTACAATAAACTCCCGATTAGTTCCCATAACGGTGACGACGATATGGTATGGTCCCGCCGGATTGAGGGAGTGGGTATCATTTACTCGAGGATGCTTGAATGTGTTTTTGACAGGAAACTGTTGTCGGTCGACGATACGAGCTTAGTCAGTCGTGATTGGGATAGCCGTGAAGTGACTGATATTCAGCCCTCACACTCCATTGGAATATACGAGTATGAAGGTGGATTTGTTGAGTATCTAGCGGTTTGGAATCTGATCCTGTTCTGCATGACAGGAATCTATCTTCTGCAATCGAAACTGTGGTTTCTTGGCCGAGGCCGGGTGGCAACGGAAATGTCCTTTGAGGTGGAGTGAACCGGTGAGGGGAGTGGCCGGAGAGAAGCCGGTTGACAGGGGCGGATGAGGATGGAATGCTTTACGGACTGCTCTACTATGAAAGAAGCTCCTTGTTCCACTTGCCGCATGCGGATGAAATACGATGCGAATGCGAAGTCCTTCCTTGGGAAGCTGTGGCGTTGGCATATCCGGTTCTGTCCAGGGTGGAAATCCTACATGGGATCCTTGCCGGAAGCGGACCGGGTTGCGATCGAGTTGAAATACGGGATCGGACAAGGTCGGGCTTAACAGGAGCTTTGTTTGTGGTTCCGATTGGACGGATTCATTTCTCAGAAAAAAGGTGTCAATGGTCTGCGGGATGAATCTGAATTGGCTTTACAGCGAAGGCTGATAGTCGGCATGGATGGAGTCGATGTTTGATTACACGGAGACATGCGGTTGGATGTCCGGTCCAGAATGGAAGGGGTGGGGGAAAGCCCTCTCCCGGGAGATTGAAGAGGCTTTTGAGGTTTCAAGAAACGGACACCTTGGGCTGTGGCAAGAGGTGTTCCGGCAGCTTCCCGGAGTCGGGTCTTGTCGACTTGATCTCAACTCCGATTGGGTAAGCGTGATTCCTGCGTCTGCACCAAGCGAAGAAGTGATGCATCGTATCCGGGAGGGATTGATGGCTCTGATGCCGTGGCGAAAGGGCCCATTTGATGTTTGTGGGGTTCGCGTCGATGCCGAGTGGAGGAGTTGCCTGAAGTGGAATAGAATACTGCCGCACATGAGTCCGTTGAAGGATAGGCTGGTCTTGGACGTGGGCTGCGGAAACGGGTATTACGCAATGCGCATGATGGGTGAGGGCGCTCAGGCGGTGGTGGGGGTCGAACCCTATTTGCGTTCAGTGGTGCAGCATCAGGCGGTGATGCGTTATGCGGGTCGACTCCCTATTCACATTTTGCCTGTCACGTTTGAGCAGGTGCCTTCGTCCCTGCAATTGTTTGATGCGGTGTTTTCGATGGGGGTCATCTACCATCAGCGGTCACCACTGGGCCATATTGAATCATTGGGTGGGACTCTGCGACCGGGAGGGGAGTTGATACTCGAGACCCTTGTGGTGGATGGATCAGTCGATACGGTGCTGATGCCTGCTGACCGGTATGCGAAGATGCGTAACGTGTGGTTCATTCCATCGGTGTTGGCACTTGAGCGATGGCTGAATCGTTGTGGGTTCCGGAATGTTCGTATCGTGGATGTCAGCCCGACCACCATTGATGAGCAAAGGCGAACGGATTGGATGCCTTACGAGTCGCTTGTGGATTTTGTGGATCGAGATTATCCATGCCGGACGGTGGAGGGCTATCCATCACCGGTCCGGGCTGTTGCCATCGCGGAGAAATCCTGAATTCCGGGTGTATAGAGAACGTGCTGCGGTTTCAGCATCCCTTCCAGAAGATCACCGATAGAAAGTTCCAGTGAGTCCGTATCAATCAACGCCGGCTAATCGCTGATCACGCCTGAACGTTCAGTTGACGCAGCATGGAAGGGTCCAGCGCGTCAT
>JAPXRV010000062.1:0-20814 GCA_033813415.1 Opitutales bacterium
GCACATCGGACGTTTGTTGTATGGTCGGAAACGCCATGCCGAACACGGAGCGTTTTTGGAATGGCTGTTGAAGACCATTCGTGAGCAGCAGATCGACGCACTGATTGTGGCGGGTGATGTATTCGATACGCCCTCTCCGGGAAACCGTTCCCAGGAGCTCTACTATCAGTTTTTGAGTGCGCTGGGTGATACCGGGTGCCGTGAATTGGTGATCGTTGGGGGCAATCATGACTCACCCTCTTTTCTGGATGCTCCGGCCTCGGTTTTGCGATTCCTGAATGTTCACGTGATCGGGCAGGCCAGGAAGAATCTTGAGGATGAGGTGATTGTATTGCACGCCAGATCGGGCGAGCCCGCCGCGATTGTCTGTGCTGTTCCATTTCTACGGGATAGGGATGTCCGCGAGTCGGAGGCAGGCGAGGATTGGGATGACAAGGAATCGGCGTTGCTGAGGGGGATAGCTGCACATTATCAGGAAGTTGTCAGTATGGCCATGCGGCAATGCCCCGGGGGTGCTCGACCGCTGCCTCTGCTTGCGACCGGCCATCTTTATGCGGCCGGGGGTAGTCTCAAGGAGGGTGATGGTGTCCGGGATCTCTATATCGGGTCGCTGGGGAGAGTGCCTTTGGATTGTTTCCCTCCCGAGCTCGATTATGTGGCGCTTGGGCATTTGCATGTTGCGCAAAGAGTCGGACCAACCGACAGGGTGAGATACAGCGGGTCTCCGATTCCGTTGGGGTTTGGAGAGGCGGGTCAGCAGAAAAGTGTATGTGTGTTGGAACTGCAGGGAAAGTCGGTTGAATTGAGCCGGATCAACGTTCCCGTGTTTCAGAAGCTGCGGACGGTCGGCGGCTCATGGGATAGTATACGCGGAGAACTCCTGGCGTTGGTCCGGGAGGGCGAATCCGTTTGGGCTGAAGTCGTGTTGGAGGGTGATGACGGGCCTCCGGATCTTGCCAAGTGTGTGCATGAGCTGGTGGCGGATTCGGGCGTGGAGGTGCTCCGGATCAAGCATGAAAGGCAAAATGCCGACCCATGGGACATTCCGGATGGCTTCGTGAACCTGGATGACATCCGGCCGGAAGATGTGTTTTCGCGTTTTCTGGATGCAAACAACTGCGAGGGTGAGCGGCGCGAGAGGCTGACAAGGACCTTCCTTGAGATGCTGTCATCCATGGCTGGACAGGATCCGGAAGCCACAAACTGACCCTGATCGATCACCGAACTTTTTGAAAACATGCGCATCCTTTCGATCCGACTTCAGAACATCAATTCCATCTACGGTAATTGGACGATCGACCTGCGTCACCCGGATTACCGGCACTACGGGATATTTGCCATTACCGGGCCAACGGGGGCGGGGAAAACAACCCTGCTGGATGCCATTTGTCTCGCCTTGTATGGGCGGACTCCCCGTGTCGACGTTTCGGCAGGCGGAAACGAAGTGATGTCCCGCCAATCGGGCGAGTGCTCGTCTGAGGTGGGTTTTGAATCGAATGGGAAAGTATACCGTGTCGCTTGGTACCAACGCCGTGCAGGGAAAAAGCCCGATGGGAAATTGCAGAATATCAAGAGGGAGTTGGCGTTGTGTGAAGATCACAATCCGTTTTCCACCGGAAGCAAGATTGAGACCGGTCCCACGATCGTTCTGGAACGGATCGTCGAGATCACCGGAATGAAGTTTGATCAGTTCCTGCGTTCGATGCTTTTGGCGCAGGGCGGTTTTGCCGCGTTCTTGCAGTCGGCGGCTAAGGAACGCTCTGAGCTGCTTGAGCAGCTGTCCGGGACGACCGTCTATTCCGGGATTTCGAGATGGGTGCATATCAGGGAGTCGGAAGAAGCAAAAGCGCTGAAAGCACTTGAAGTTGAAACCGGAGGGATCCGGTTGATGACTCCGGACGAACTGGAAGCGTTGCGACAGGAGATCATGGAGTGTGAGGCCGGTGCTAAGGCGATTGGCGAGTCGCTGAACCGTGAGGTGGCATTTCTGCAGTGGATGGATGCGATTGATGCGTTGGAAAAGGAGCTTGTTGATCTGCGGGAGAGGCGAAGGCTACTGGATCTGTCGGCTCCGGATATCAATCTATTGCGGGACAAGTGTGCGCGGGCAGAACGTGCGGCTCAAGCGGATACGCCTTATGCCTTGTGGCAGAAGGGCAAGACCCAGCATGATGAGGCGCTTTCAGAAAAGGCGAAAATCGAATCAAAGATTCCCCTCGCGGAATCAAGCTCCGGGGATCTCAGGAAGGAACTGGATCATGCGAATGGCCTGCTCTCAAAGGCATTGGAGTCACAGGCTTTTCTCGCCCAGGTTTTGGTTGAGGTCAGGCGCTTGGACATAAGTGTCGAAAATGCGCGTGAGGCATCTTTGATGGCGCAAAATGAATCCGGCAAGGCGGCTGCGTACGTGCAGAAGTTGGAGTCGGAGTTGCGGGCGCGGGAAAAACAGTTGGACGAATTGGCGCGGCAGAAGAACGAGACACTCAGGTATTTGGATGCAAACCGGAGCGATGCTGATCTGACGGAGTCGTTTTCGGGGATCGCCGAGTTGAGTCGGCGGTGGATGGAGTTGCGGGACGAACTTGAGAGGGATAACGCTGTTGTTGCGAGAGCGGAGAAGTCTAAGGATGCAGCCGGAATCGCAGCTCTGGATTGGTCTCTCAAAAGGGCGGATGCTGAGAATGCATTGGAGATTGCCCGTGATTCCAGGATCAAAGGGGAAGAGGAGCTCAATGCGTTGCTCGGATCAGGTGGGATTGATGATCTTGAGGCGGCCCGCGATGCGATTTCCTTGGACGTCCAGGGCAACCTTGGTGCCAGTGTCGCGGTGCTCAGGAAGCAGCTTGTTGAAGGTGCCCCGTGCCCGGTTTGCGGATCCATACATCATGGGTCAGCCGATACTCTGCCAATGCTGGATGAAGTTGAGGCTCACCAGCGTGAGTTGCGGGAGAGGATGGATTTGCTTCAACAACAAATCTTTGCTGCACGGAAGATGCGCTCCGCATTGCAGGGTCTTGAGAAGGCCGAAAGGGATGCGAATGCGCATTTTCAGTCGGTGGTGGTTGGGGTTGGCCGGGCTGATGCCAGCCTTGACGGTGCCGTCAAGATGGTGAGCGAAGCAAAGGAGCGCAGGGACGGAGTGTTGCAGCGACTCGGAGAAGTTGAACAGAGGCTTCGATCCATACTTGAGCCCTATCAGGTGAAAATGGAATCCGGTTTGGATGAGTCAGTATTCCGGATGCTTGAATCCCGCAAAAACGAGTGGATGTCCTGTCAAAACCGTTTTCGGACGCTGGAGTCATCGGAGGCTCTTTGTTTGGAGGACATCAAGGGGAGGCAGCATGCTTTGGCGGAAGCCCGGATCACAGTCGAGGAAAAGCTGGCGGTCCACAAAGCGGCCGGAGATGTGTTGAATGCCCTGTTGGCCAAACGCATCGATTTGTTTGGAACCCGGGAGCCTGATCGCGAAGAGCGTCAGTCTGAAACGGAAGTCTCCCGTCTTCGGCAAGACTTGGAAGCAAAAAAGCAAGCTTACGACGATGCGGTTCGCGATCTCGGCTTAATGATTCAGCGCAGGGCTGATCTTGGCCAGTCCATTGCAAGACTCGATTCAGAATGCGCGGAACAGCGGACCGAATGGTTGCGCAGGATTCAGGCGGCTGGCTTCAAAGACGAGACTGAATGGATGCAGGCTCGAATCGATCCGGCTGTCCGAAGCGTGATGACCGGGAAGATCGTGGATTTTGACCGGCGCGTCACGGAGTATACATCGGCCGATGAGCGCACACGGAAGAAACTGGATGAGGAGAAATCCAGGGCATTGACCCGGAACCCAAGGGAACAGGTGGTGGCTGCAATTGCTGAAGCAAAGCAGATTCAGCATGAGCGGCTTGAATCCTTGGGCGCCAAGCGTGAACAACTCAGAGCGGACAATGAGGCCAGGGATAGGCATGGCCGTTTGCTGGAGCGGACGGAGTCCAGGCGAGTCGAGTGGATGCGTTGGAAGGAGCTCGACGATCTGATTGGATCGTCGGATGGTCACAAGTTCAGGAACATCGCGCAGGCGATAACCTTCGAAATCCTTGTCAGAAAGGCGGATGAGCAGCTTCGTAGTATGAATCAGCGGTATCGTCTGAGGCGAAATAGTGCCAGGGAACTCGATCTCGAGGTCGTGGACACGTTTCAGGCCGATGAAGTGCGTCCAATCGCGAACCTGTCGGGTGGTGAGACCTTTTTGGTCAGTCTCGCGCTCGCGCTGGCGATGTCAGCGATTTCAGGGGGTCAGTCGCAGATGGATTCATTGTTTCTGGATGAAGGGTTCGGAACCCTCGATGAAGAATCGCTTGAGCAGGTTTTGTCTGCGTTGGCGAGTCTGCACAGAACCTCGAAAATGATTGGTGTGATATCCCATGTCGAGGCACTCAAGGAGCAGTTGCCGTTGCGCATATCTGTGCTTCCTGTTGGTGGCGGGCGCAGTAAACTGGAAGGTCCGGGCGTGTCGGCAACGATTTCCCGGGATCCGGATTGAAGGACTGATCAAGTGTTGAGAATAGGAGCTTAGCACCTCCAGTAATGAAGATATGCCCTCGAGATTCTACTGATTGGGGAAGGATGTGGACGACTTGGGATTTTGCTATCTCATTGACAGTTTACCCTCAATATATGGTACTTGCCGGAGGGAAGAAGTGAAGAGGTGACCTCATAGTCGGGATCGGGATGAACAAGATGAGCCTAAGTCGGTGCATGCGCGGTTTGACCTGTTTGGGGTTGGGCATAGTGTTTGGGTCAGTGCTTCAAGGGGCGGACCGGTTTCGTGGAACGGTTGAAAACCCGGAAGCAGGGGTGCGATTCACCATACCCGAAGGTTGGTCTGGTGAACTGTCTGGTGACGTGTTGGTTATGCGATCCGACTCATCATCCTTTGCCATGTTGCTGATTGAACATCATCATTCTGATTTGGACGGACTGCGGAGTGAGCTTGCGCAAGGGGTTAATCAGGACGGTTTCAGTCTTGGGTTGATGGGAATGGTTTCTCCATATGGAGAAAAGGGTTTGTCCGCTCAGTACAAAGGAATGGTGAGATCCCGGGAAACGTCTGCATACCTTGTGTCGCTGTTGCATCCGTATGGGCGTGGCTTGAGTATTATGGCGATCGGGAATTCCGATGAGATGGGTCGTGATTGGGTAGAGTTGGTGAATGGTTTTGCTGACACGATCGAGTTCAGCGACCCAAGCGTTTGGAATGACCGTGAACCGTGATTTCGAGTGAGTCATGGCTTGACTGGGAAACGGATGGAGATGTATGATCCCAACAAGAGGAAGGCATGGTTTTGGCCGGGCCGACCGGATCCGGATCTAGCGAAAACCCTTTCGATTTTGACAGAGACCTTTAAACTCCCTTTGCGATGTGCTTGTCCGCGATGGATAGGGTTTCTGCTGTTGTTTTGTGTATCGGGTCTTGAATGCGTCTCCGCTTCAAGTGATTGGGAGGCAAGGTGGCGGGAACTGGATGAACTGTCGCGGGACAAACCTGGCGAAGCACTGGTATCGGCTATAGAGTGGATGGACAATATGGGTTCGCAGAGCGACGATGCGGCTTTGGAACTCCAGCTCTTGCTCAAGATTGCCCGCTTGGAGCATTCCATGAAAGGCTCAAAAAGCGCGCTCGAACGGCTCCAGCGTGCGGAGATAATTGCCCGTGAGTTGAACGATTCAGCGCTTCTGGCTGAAACACTCGATCTATTAGTGTTGAACCATGCTCGCAATGGAGACATGGGTAAGGCACACTCCTATTTGGATGAAGCCTTCAGTCTGAGGGAGGGAATGGATCCGCCCAGAAACATGGGCCATACGTTATATGCAAAGGCAATCGCTCATTGGTTTGAGGGCGATTATGCTGAGTCACTGGCCTGTGGAATAGAAGGTATCCGGCTTTACAAGGAAGGAGACAGTGATGACTCGACAGCCGCCCATCTCTACAATGCCTTGGGTATCACCTCTTACTATCTCGGAGATTATGTGCGGAGCATGGAGTATTATGAAGAGTCGATGGACCTGCATCATCGACTGGGTAATCGGGTGGCGGAAGCGGCACTGCTGAGCAACATAGGGGAAGCTCTTGCGAGGCAGGGCCAGTTGGAACGGGCCTTGGATTATCACCGTCGATCTTATTCGATGGAAAACGAGCTTGGGAATATTCGTGGGGTAGCCTACTCGCTCAACGTGATTGCCGAGACGATGGGTGGACTCAAACGCTATGGGGAGATGCGGGACTATGCGAAGCAGGCGCTCGTGTTGCACGGGAACCTGAGCAATCCTTGGGGGGAGGCTTACTCGCACAGGTTGATTGGGGAGGCTGAGGGTATGCTGGACAATTGGTCGAATGCACGATTCCACCTCGAGAGCGCCATTCAGATAAGTGAATCCATCCAAGCCCGGGAACACCTGAAAGAGGCTCACCGTGTGATGTCGGATGTGTTCGAAAAGCTGGATGATACCTCTTCGGCATTACACCATTTCCGGCAGTTCAAGGAGGTAAGCGACGAGATCCTTAACCGGGAAAGCCAGGAGAGAATCAAGGAATTGGAGGTGCGATTCGAGTCGGAGACCACCCGTGAGCATCTTGCTCACGTCCAGAAAGAGGCGAGTTTGCAGTCCGCTCAATTGGGCGCCGAACGCCTGATGCGGAGGGTTTTGATTGCCGGGGTGATGCTCATGGGCATCCTTGTGGGTGCGGTCGGAGTTTTGTATGCCCTGAAGCGTCGTGCCAATGCGGAGATCGAAACCAAGAACCGGGCGCTCGCAAAACTGAATGGGGAGCTTGAGCTCATCGTGGAACAACGAACAGTGGATCTGCGAGAAGCCAACAAGGGCTTGGAGGCAGCAAAGACCCGTATTGAAGAGGCAGATCGTCTCAAGGCTGAATTCCTGATGCTGATGTCTCATGAATACCGAACGCCTTTGAATATCATTCTTGGTTTTGCAGGACTGCTCCACAAAACAGTTGAACCGGAAGCGCGCAGTATGACGCAGGCGATCCTTTCCAGCGGAGATCGGCTGAATGAATTGCTGACCCGGATATTGGATTTTTCCGAATTTGACACCGGAAACCAAGTGCCCGATCCAGAGGATCTCGATTTACGGGCGCTCATGGATGGTGCGTGCCAATCGTTCAGAAAGCGTGCGGAAGAAAAGGCTTTGCGATTCAGGACTATTTTCGCAGAAGACCTGCCTGCTCCATTTTGTTGTGACCGCCGCCGCTTGACCATCATTTTGAAAGAAGTGATCGACAATGCTGTCAAGTTTACCGATTCGGGATCGGTGACGGTCCGCGTATGCAGTGGAACTGAAGCGTCAGCGGTCTCGTCTCTGGTTGTAGAGGTGAGTGATAGTGGTCCCGGAATAGCTCCGGAGGTGATGGTTCAACTATTCCGACCGTTTACTCCTGGAGATGCATCGTTGAAACGAAGAAAGGACGGAGTGGGTTTGGGTTTGGTGATGGCGCAGCGACTGGTTGAGCATCTTGGGGGTGATCTGTCATATTCGGGCGCTCCGGGAGTTGGATCGACTTTCAGGATTTGGATACCGGCGTTGTCAGCCGTGAGTCGAACGTCGTTTGAATCCCAGCCCCGCCAAGTAGCAGCCAGCCGCTAGAAGAACGATAGTCGCCGATGTCGGGAAATCCACGTACCAGGAAAGAGCGAATCCGGCCAGCGAGATGATTCCGGTGAGAATGCAGCTTCCGATCATGAGCGATCCGAGTGAACGGCTGTGAGGGAGCAGTGTCGCGGCAGGCAGCGTCATCAGTGCGATAACCAACAGAATTCCGGAGGTCGCTAACATGACGACGACGGCGATTGCAACGAGTGCCAATGTTGCGGTCCGTAGCATCCTTACTCTTACCCCCTGCAATTGTGCGAATTCTGGATCAAAGGCCATCATTTCAAGGGTGGGGTAAGCCCATCGAACCAACACCGATAGGACTAGACCAAACCCTCCGGTTATCCAGAGATCGGCCCGTGAGACCAGAAGGACATTGCCGAAAAGGTATGCTGCCGGATCATGGTATCCCGGCGTCAGGTGCATAGCGATCATTCCGATAGCCATGCTGACAGTCCAAATTAGACTGATCGCGATGTCCGAACGGCTTGGAAAACGGTGACTGATCTCGCTGACGAGCCATGCGGACAATACACCCGCGAAAAGCCCGCCCGAGAAGGGAGTGACCCATTGCCATCCCATGTGATGCCGGAGGTAGATTCCGATGCCCACCCCGCCGAGTACGGCATGGGCGACTGCCGCCGCAAGATATGAGATCCGGTTAACCACTATCCAGGAGCCAACGATTCCGGCGGGGATTGAGGATGCAGCAATCGTGACTCCCGTCATGGCGATGAACGCCACTTGAGGAGACAAAACCCAGTCATGAAAGGGACTCATTGTGAAATGCTAGAGAATGCGGGTTGAATGTTCTTCGTCTGGGCCGTCTGTTTTGTCAGCATGGGAAACATTGCACGTATCGTGGTCATGATCGACCCATCGCAGGTGTCCCCCGTATAGTTCCCGCAACAGTGCGGCGTTAAGTTCGTGGGTGTGGTGGGTCCTTACGGACCGGTTGACGCACAAGACGTCGTGAAACATTGCGTACACGAAGGATATATCATGGGTAACGATGAGCAGCATGCATTCATGTTGGATCCTCAGCAGTTCGTCCTTGAATGCCTTTTCCACTCTGGGATCAGCATGAGCCAATGGCTCGTCCAGAATCAGAAGGCGGGGATTACCAACCAATGCCCTGGCGACGAGTGTTCGTTGTTTCTGGCCAGACGAGAGGTTGTGAAAAGACGTGTTTTTGAGATCACCCAGACGGAACCGTTCGATCAGGTCCTCCACGCGTGGCCCTGAGTCCATCTGTGCCCCGCATTTCCGTGATGCCATTCGCAAAACTTGCTCCACCGTGATCGGAACCAATGGGTTGACCTGCTGAATCTGTGGGACGTAGGCGACTCCATTCTTGTTGCCTGAAGGAATCGTCCCAAAGGCTCTTATGTGGCCTTTCTGTGGTGACAGCAGTCCCAGCATGAGCTTGACAAGAGTGGTTTTGCCGCCGCCGTTGGGTCCAATGATGCAGTAAGATGAACCCGAAGGTAACTTGAACGATGCGTCACGGATGATCGGAGCGCCGTTGTAGGCAAAGGATACTCCATCGAACTCGATCCCCTCGAAGCAAGATGTCATGATCCGGACACTTTGGAATGATAGCTGAGAAGAACGTCTGTGAGGTGTTCAATCATACCGATGTAGTCAGTCGACAACGGGTCGACCACTTCTACAGGCAGACTTATACGGGTGGCGAGTCTGCGGATTGGAGGAGTGTTAAATTGTGGCTGGATCAACATACACCGGATCAGTCCTTCCCTCGAATTGCCCAACAGATCGGAGATCTTACGGGCGGATGGACTCTTTCCTTCGCTTTCCACTGCGACCTGATTCAGTCCGTAGGCCTCCGCATAGTATCCGAACGCGGGATGATAGGTGAGGATCAAAGACCCTTTCATCGGGTGGAGCTTCGTCATGTTATTGTTGTGAAGGGCTTGGAGTCGGGTGACGAGCATCGCCAAATTCCGGTTCAATCCATCGGATTCGAGTGGCATTTTGTCTTTCAGAATCATTCCTGTTTTTTGAGCCATGCGTATCATATTGAGGGGGTCCATCCAGATGTGTGGATCTTCGCCCGTCTCAGTCTCGCATGCTGCGGAGTGTTCATGCCCGGGATGACTGTGGTGGTGGTCTTCCTCCATTCGAATGCGTTCGATGCCCTCATCCAGCCGAACGATAATCATCTGTGGCTTGCGCTGTCTCAGCGCCTCGACAATCTGGTTTTCAAACGGAAGGCCCATAGTCAGAAAGATATCCGCATCAAGAAGTCTCGCCATTGTTTGTGGGGTGATGGACGAAAACTCATGATTGTAACCTTCCGGAAGAGCTGTGATCACCTCTACTTTGTCCTGACCAATCTCCCGTGCAAGAAATGATGCTGCGGGCATACCCACCCCGATGGCGGTTTTTTCGGCTGATGTCGATGCTTCGCCCGAAGCGTCATGGATCCCAAATCCTGCAACAATGAGAAGAAACGAAACCAGCGCTTGAAAAGGGAACCGTCGCATGTGGATAGAGAGTGGAAAATCCTGGATCATATGTGTTCTCATTTGCGATAGCCCTGATTGTTCCAGCTGTCAACTATGAGCCCGTTGAGGTTCCGGATGGTGATGCCTTAAGTATCCAATTTGCCATTGTCCGTTTAGAGCAAGTGGAGGTGAATCCGTATCTTGAGAGTCGGCGGGAAGTCGTCGTTCTGTCCCGATCTCTTGGTTTTCCAGGTTATGGAGGTTCAATACGGGAATTCATTCTGTAGGGGGGCTCGCAATTCATTCAGTGTGTGTGTTTGGGAATCGTTCAATAGAGAGAATAGTTTGAGTTGCGGCTTCTCATTCGGTTGAGGTGATTGCCTTTGATCTCTGGAATGGCGTGAGGTGGAAAATAATCAGAAACTGATATGATATCATAATGTAAGAAAATTACATTATATTCCTAATCTCAAATGAATTTCGATTTGAGGTTTTTTGTTCGAACATTAGAAATTACGCCTTTTTGGCTTTATTGTTGTTTTGGAATTTTGCTACTCTGAAGGCTCTACCCTAAAACAAAGTATGATGAAAACTACAAAAACGATAAGCAGAAGGGCTTGGCTTATGGCCCCCCTTCTCATGTGCGTAGGCGCATCCGTGAACTCGCAGGAAGTTGCAGAGGGCCAGGATGACGATGTCTATGTGCTCAATCCGTTCGTGGTGGAATCCTCCGGAAACGTAGGATACATCGCCACGAGTACGCTGGCCGGTACCCGCTTGAACACGCAATTGAAAGACGTGGGTTCTGCCATCTCCGTTGTCACCAAGGAGTTCCTGCAGGACACCGGTGCGACGAACAACGAAACGTTGCTGGTCTATACCACGAACACAGAAGTGGCGGGTGTCGATGGTAACTTCACCAACGTATCGAATGGATCGATGTCCTATCAGGGTGCATCGACCTTTCTGACCCCTCACTCCAGTACCCGTGTCCGTGGACTTTCCGCAGCGGACAACACCCGTGACTTCTTCGTAACGGAGATTCCATGGGATGGATACAATGTGGATCGTGTGGACTTGCAGCGTGGACCAAACTCAATCCTTTTCGGTTTGGGATCTCCTGCCGGTATCATCAACACCGACTTGAAGGACGGTGACTTCAGTGAGAGTTTTGGTGAGGTGGAAGCCCGTTACGGCCGTTTCGGATCCTACCGTGGCTCCTTGGACTACAATCATGTGGTCATGGAGGACGAGTTGGCTGTCCGTATCGCTGGAATGATGAGCGAAACCAAGTATCAGCAGAAACCGGCCTTCTCGGAAGAAAACCGTCGTTTTGCTGCGGTGAAATATGAGCCGAAGTTCCTCAAGAAGGGATCGGCCCGTACTACGATTCGCGTGAATGCCGAAGTGGGTGAAATCACCAGTAACCGTCCACGCACGGTCACCCCCGGGGACAATATCACTCCCTGGTTCTCGGACATGAACAAGCTGACCATCGATCCGTATGACAATATGGAACGGGATTCGAAGCGTCCCAACACCGCATGGGAGCATGACACCTTCTCCGATGGATCCGCCAATCCTGACTATGAACCATGGATCCGCAACTGGGGACAACTCTTCGGCGGGGTTCTGGCGATATGGGAAGATAATAATTCGTCCAACATGGCCCGCTACTTCGCGGAACCCGAAAGGGCACGCGCACATGCGCCTCACCGTGATTCGAATGGTAACCTGTTGAATATTGCGGGTGTTGCTCCTTCGCAATTCCGTGCAATCGGAGGCTACGCTGAAACCGCTATCCGTCGGGGGCTTCCCAATGCTGAGGATGGTGTCTACAAGAATCAGCATCTTCTCGATCCCTCTGTTTTTGATTTCTACCATCTGCTTTTGGATGGAGATAACAAGCGTGAGTTCCAGGACTGGGATGCTTTCAGCGTAAACCTTTCCCAAGGATTCTTTAACGAGAAGGTCGGTTTCGAATTCGTGTATGACGATCAGAATTACTCAAACAGCATCTTGAGGCTGTTGGCAAATGAACGTCAGAACATCTACATCGATATTCACCATACGCTTCCCGATGGCAGCCCGAACCCGAATGTGGGTCGTCCGTTTGTTACCGACGCCGGTCGTTATGGTAACGGAGCGGATTCTAGCCAGCGCGAGAATGTTCGTTTCTCTGGATTCGTGGACCTCAACATCGCGGATCTGACCCAGAAGGATAACCTCCTGACCAAGATTCTCGGACGTCATGTGCTCAGTGGTGTCTACTCCACTCAGGAACGGCGTCAGTATCGCGAAGAGTTCCAACGCTATGCTACGGATGCGGATTTCGGTAACCTTATCGGGTTCAGCAGCTACGAAGAAAACGATCGTCAGGTTAACACGGTGCATTACCTTGGCGAGTCTTTGATGAGTCGTGCGACCGCCGCTGGTGCTCACATTCCGCGTATCAAGGCTATTCAGCGTCCAGAGAACGGGTCGGTCTATATCTTCGACACCCATTGGAATGCAACGGGTGTGGATTACAACGCTCCATGGACCAATCCCCGTACTGGACTGTCAACTGTAGGGAGTCGCGATCTCGTACAGGCCGACAATCCCGCAAACTATGTGGGATGGACCAATGTGCCGTTCCGCGTTTTGGATGCAACCAATGAAGCGGACCGTCCATATACCCTTACCAACGCCACCCGTATCAAGGATATCGTTGATTCTCAGGTCGCTGTCTGGCAGGGTTACTTCTGGAAGGGTGCGATCGTGGGAACGGTTGGCTATCGTGAAGATACCGCCAAGAACTGGTCGATCAACGCCCCGAAGAACGCTGACCGCACCGTCAACATGGATGACTTCAAGATCAGCGGTCCTGAGGAAGCGAAACAGACCGGTGAAACCACCAGTTACAGCGTGGTTGCCCACATCAATGATCTGTTGAATGATCGTTTGCCCGTTAACTTCAGTGTGTTCTACAACAGCTCTGAAAACTTCCAGCCTGCGGCTGGCCGTGTTGATATTCTCAACCGTCCCTTGCCGGCTCCTTCCGGCGAAACCACTGACTACGGTTTCATGATCTCGACCAAGGATAATCGCTATGCTGCGAGGTTGAACTGGTATGAGACCAAGGTGATGAACGACAGCAACAGTCAGATCGCCAATATTCATTGGGCAATTGGTATTCCTGAAAACTGGGCGCATTCTTACGCCGTGCGTTATCGCGATGGACTGTTGGAATGGTCTCCCAAGAATGGTATGACTCCGGAAGAAACAGCCGCAGCACAGGCCGCCTCGCTCGAAGCTTGGTTTGCGAATCCGCCGACTGCTATCATTGAAGCATGGGGTGGCGATCTCAGCGACGCATCTCTTCGTGTGAATCATCAGACGACGAATGCGCCGAGAGAGATGACCGCAACAGCCGACACGGTATCGGAAGGTTTGGAACTCGAGTTGATGGCTAACCCGACCGATAGTCTTCGTATCTCGCTGAATGTCGCAAAGACCGAAGCCATGCAGGCAAACGTTGGTGGAAGCTATGTCGACTATGTTGAAGAACGTTTGGCATACTACCGCAATACGCCTGCGGGCGACATGCGCATCTGGTGGGGTGGTGGTGTTTCCATTCTTGAGGATTGGACCAATCGTTTCCTCGGTCAGTACGAAATCATGAAGGTTCTCGAAGGCACGGCTACTCCGGAGCTCCGCAAGTGGCGCGCAAATCTGGTCGTCAACTACTCCTTCCTCGATGGAGCTCTCAAGGGCTTGAACATCGGTGGCGGTATGCGTTGGCAGGACAAAGTGGGTATCGGATATCCGATCATCCCGAGACCTGAAGGTGGAGTTGATTACGATATCAAGAACCCTTACATGGGAGATGCCCGCACAGACTTCGACTTCTGGGCAGGTTATGAACGTCCGCTCAACGACAAGATCGATTGGAAGATTCAGATCAATGTTCGCAATGCATTTGCGGAAAACGAACTGATCCCAATCTCTGTTCAGCCTGATGGTTCTCCGGCAGCTGTCCGTGTGGCCCCGAACATGGTTTGGGAAATCACGAACACCTTCAAGTTCTGATAACCGCATGATCGGGTGATATACCCGTATCATTTTGAAAGAGCCTCCGACCTCCGGGTCGGAGGCTTTTTTGTGGGCCGATTGTGCTCATCAAGGGTTGTTTTCTTAATGCATGCCCCATGCGCCGGCGGTTCTTCGGCGATATCGTCAGGCTGCGAACGGAGCGCCTCTATTGGCTGGGATTGTTCTTCCGGAAATCGGATCAAAACCTCAGCTTACTTCAGCCTTGAGATCTTAGGGACGGGATGTGTCACCGAATAGGGAAAGGGTGTGATAGAGAAGTCTCCTGTCGCCTGGTGTTCCGTGTCCCGGTATAACCAATGTTGCATCCGGATAGCGTTGGATGAGCGCATCGATCGCCACAGGCCAGTTTTCTAGATCCGCATCGAATGTGTTGCCAAGGTTGGTTGAATCAGCGGATTTGACAGCACAGCCGCCGAACAGAAGTTTTTTTGAATGGAAATAAACCGTGGTGTTGTCGGGCGAGTGACTGGCTCCAGGAAACCAGACTTCGATGGCTTCCTCTCCGGATTTCAAACGAAGTCCATCTTCGAGGGGATAAACGTGATCCGGCGATTGTAGCACGAGGTTTGCATAGCAATCAAATAACGGAGAGTTCTTTAACCATGGAAGCATGGCATCGTGCGAGCGTTTGGCATCGGTTCTCAGCAGTTCCACGGTTAGGTCAGACCCATGAACGGGGATTCCGTTCTCGATGAGATAGGATGTTCCTCCAAGGTTATCGATGTGGAACCCTGTTACAATCGTGACTATCTGTTCAGTATGCAGGTTCCTTCTCATCCACTGGATAACCTGTCCAGTTGCTTCCGGTGAGCAGGGCGTATCCACGAGGTAGGTATCTCCATTTCCGGATTGGACAATCAGGGAGTTGCATGGCCAAGGAAAGGAGTGTGTCACAAGGAACACTCCTTCGGACAAGCTTTGGATCACCAGCTCATCGGAGAGTCGGATAGGAGGATTTGGATCCGATGGCCCGTCGGAGGCGGATAATCCCAGCTGTGGGATAAGGGTAAGGCTGAGGATCGTGAGGATTGCGGTGCGGTTCATGGTGGGTATTAACCGGTGATAGGGTTGAGGGATCAAGCGATTTGGTCTGTTGGGAATAATTGCAATCTGACATTAACCACTGATGCACACTGATAATTGAGGGCCACTCTACAAAGCGGAATCTCAGCAATTCGTCGGATCTGCGATGAGAAGGTTGGCTTATATTTTCCAGATCTTATAGCCTACGAACAGATTGTCATTGATGCAAAGGTGATTGAATCCATCACCGACAGGGCAAATGGACAGATCATTCATCACATGTCCGGTCTTCAGATTCATGAACGGATCGATGACCATTGTGGTTGGACGCTTTTCATTCTATCAGTCTATCGCGGGGCCACGGATGATAGTGATACGATCCGGTGCATGGGGTCGCTAAGGAACCTGAAGGTGATACAGGATCAACACCCATTCCGGCCAGAATATACCCGGGCTTAGGAAAGTGGTTGGAATGCCGATTATATTGTATTGTATTCGAAATAGCGGCTGTTCGGAGCATTGGATCCGTGCGGTCGAGTCTGTCCTTCCTCTTAACCCTCGTGTATATGAAATCATCTCTGAAGCAATCGATTGCCGGCGTTGGGATTTTTCTGTTTTTGGTGATTCAGGGGTGGGCCAAGCCCGTCGATGTCGATCATGCGCGGACCGTGGGTCAGACCTTTCTGGCTCCCTACCATCGGCCCGAGCATGCGGTCCATTCGGATTCGGGTGATTTGAAGCTTACGCTTGTGTCCCGGCTGGAAGGACTCGAAAGCCGGGATTCAGAGCATCCGGAATTGTATCTATTTCTGGCCGATGGCGGAGGTTTTGTGATTGTGGCAGGCGATGATGTGGCGAGTCCGATTCTGGGGTATTCGGGCGATAGCCGTCTGGATCCCGGGAGTCCAGGCCCTGCTTTCGTTTTCTGGATCGAAAGCATTCGGGAACAGATCCGACGTGCCGTGAATGACGGGGTCGACGCTGACCCGGTGACGTCTTCCGAGTGGCAGGCTTTGGCCGATGGGCGACTCCTTTCGCCGCATGATGCCGATGCGGTTTCTCCCTTGTTGCGCACGAAGTGGGGGCAGGCTCCTTATTACAATGAGTTGTGCCCTTACGATGCTGGGCGCGCGGAGCGTGCGGTTACCGGATGTGTGGCGACCGCCATGGCTCAGATCATGAAGCATTGGAATCATCCCCGCACGGGAGTTGGCTCCTCCCGATACCGTCATCCGGATTACGGGACCCTGTCGGCTGACTATGGGTCCACGACTTACCGTTGGAATGAGATGCCGAATCAATTGGGATCCGGTAGTTCGTCCTCCCAACGTTCGGCAGTAGCCACGCTCATGTCGCATAGCGGGGTGAGTGTCCAAATGGGCTATGGGGTCGATGGAAGCGGGATCAGTGACATCCGGATGGTTGTGGATTCGCTTACCCGGTATTTTGACTACTCCCGCACTGCGTCGCAGGTCAAAAAGAACGAGTCCAGTGATTCGCTTTGGAAAGCGGCGCTCAGAAGCGAGCTGTCCGCCAGTCGACCGGTATTGTACGTTGGGTACAGTCCCAAAGGGGAGGGCGGGCATGCCTGGGTGTGCGACGGCTATGACCGGAATGGCCTTTTCCATATGAACTGGGGTTGGGACGGCATCGCAGACGGTTACTTCGCTCTGACGGCGTTGTCGGCAGCAGGTTCAGATTACACATCCGAACAGTTGGCCATCATCGGAATAGTCCCCAACGGGAACGTATCGACCCCAGCCCTCGAGCTTTCGGAGGCGATTGCAGTATCGGCTAATCCGATCTCAGCGGGTGATCCGTTTTCCGTGCACGTGAATGTCCGGAACAGCGGGAACGCTCCCTTCTCGGGCTGGGTTGCGGTAGGTATTTTCGATTCATCCAATAACTACGTCGATCAGGTGGCCCTGCCCCAGCAGATTAACGGCCTGGGAACGTCTGCGGTTTTATCCGGTGGATTGAGCTTCTCGACTAATGGATTACCAAACCTGAAGGCGGGCAGTTACAGCCTGAAAGTCATGTATAATTTGGCAGGGACCGAAGAATGGTTGCTGGCCGGGGATCGAAGCTTTTCCAATCGCCTGAGCTTTTCGATCGAATCCAAGTCTTCCGGGCTGGAGTTGTATGCTCCTTTGTCAGTCGGAAATGATTGGGTTCTGATCCAGAACACACCCTTTGATCTTTCCTTCAATATACTGAATTCAGGATGGTCGGATTTCAGAGGAGAGGTGGACGTTGACTTTTTCAACTTGGACGGGAGTTGGCGTTCGGACGTGGGAACGGTATATCATCGGGATATCGATTCACTGGCGGCCGGTTACCGGTATTCGAACAATCTCAGCACGCGGGTTTCGGGAGTGGATCTGAACCCGGGCGAGTATCTTGTGGCCGTCACCCATCGACAACAAGGAACAAGCAATTGGCTGTTGACGGAGTCAGGTGCATACTCGAATCCCGTGCGCGTATGGATGCAGGCTGGGCCTGACCGTTACGAACCGAATGACGATGATGTGACCCTTCTTCCCGTCACGTTTTCCGGAAACTCAGCGAGGATCAAGACCGAGCGTGCGAGTATTCACAATGAGGAGGATTGGGATTTCTATGGCATTGAATTGCCAGCTGGACATGATTATCGGATCGATGCCAGGGTTCACGATTCATGGCGCGCCGGGGATGGAGCGGCTTATACGGCGGATGTGCTCTGGGTCATGGTGGGCTCCGACGATTACACCGGAGTGTTTGATGATGTGATGGACGCTCCCCATATTCTGGCGAATGGTGGCGTGGCGGTGTTTGGGGTCGCAGGATGGGGCGCTAATGTCGGCAGCTATTCGCTGGAGGTGGCGATCAACCGGCTTGCACGCGGGGCAGGGGCAGGTACCGATGCGCGGGCCTATTCGATTCCACTTTATCGGTTCCACCGTAGCGACAACAATAGCCATTTCTTCACCGCCAATGTGAACGAAAGGGACTCGCTAATCGCCAACACGGCCAATGGAGTGTGGACCTACGAGGGCCCCTCTCACCGGGTGTTGCATACGCAGGTGCAGCATTCCACTCCGGTTTACCGCCTTTACAACAGCCGGGCGGGTAGTCATTTCTACTCGGCATCGCTCTCCGAAATCGCCTCCATCCAACAGACGATGGGATCATGGTTTACGGTAGAGGGGATTGCGTTCTATGCGCTTGCCGGCCCGGTGGATGGGGCGCTTCCGGTGTATCGTTTCTATTCTCCGGGCACGGCTTCCCATTTCTTCACCATCAGCGAGGCGGAGAAACGTCAGATCATCGCGACGATTCCCTCGTCTCAACTCCGGTATGAGGGTGTCGCTTGGTATGCCTTTCCCTGAGTGAGGTTTTGCGGGTTGTTGTCAGGCGAACGGGGTCCGCGGAGCTGGGATCAATCCCACCCGAGCGTTTCGCGGGCAGCAGGGCTAAGCATTTCGGGATGCCAGGGCGGGTCCCAAACCAGCGATACCTCAGCACGTGAAATCCCGGGAACCGACTCCGCCGCGGATTGCACCCCGTCCAACAAGACCTGCCCGGCGGGACAACTGACAGAGGTCAGGGTCATCGATATGTGGGCAACCCCATCGTTGACCTGTATTCCGTAGATGAGCCCGAGGTCCATGAGGTTGATCCCAAACTCTGGATCATGAACATGATAGAGGGCATCTGATACCGCAGTTTGAAGAGCTTCCAAGTTCATGGTTTACGGGGATTAATCAGGTGAAGAACGATTCGGGTTGCGTTTGAAAAATAGGAGACTGAACCGGTCGCAAAAAGGAGGGTCCCAATGGCGGCGAGGAGTGTGTTCTCCCACAGGATGGAGATGACGCAAACCATTATGCCTGCAGTGTGTAGCAGTAGCCATGACAATTCGAGCCGGCGCGATGATAGCTCCGTGGCCAGGGGGACTTTCTGTTTTCCGATCTTGCCCCCGTAGGCCTTCATCCAGATCAGAAATGGAAGTATCTTACACAGCATTCCCAGGATAGCCAGACTGAGGGCGAGTGCTACTCCGACCGTGATGTAGAGTCGTGCGATCTTTGGATCGGAAGCCAGATCCGATCCGGAATAGATGGCGTAGGCCCCGAGTAGAGTGCTTGCAGCTAGAGCCAACATTCCCCATGCGAAACTCTTGATCCCGGGCTCGAGGCGTCTGCGTTTACGCGATTGGAGAGTCGCGGCGAATGCGTGACCCGAATATACGATCGCAAGTGCCATAAATAGTAGCCCTGCCATAAGGAGGGGGCTGAATCCCCACGCTATACCGGGACACAGGCAGATCAAGCCCGCCTGTGAGTACACCAGCCCATTGCGAATGCTCCTGGGTTTCCGGAGCTGACCCATGGTGAACATCGGAACAAGCTGAAATGTGGAGCCTTGCAGGAGGGTCAGAAAAAAGCCGATGAGACCCATGTGAGCGTGGACCGAAAGCAGTTGAGTGGCGGAAAGCGGAATCAGGTTCCATCTTTTGTTGAGAGCAAGCAGGGTTCCAAAAACCACCGTCGCCATGAGCCAGTAGCCTGCCAGCAGGAAAGTCCACGCCACTGCATTCCTGCGATCGGATCGGGCGAAGGTGGTCTCGCATGTGAGCATGAATACCAGCACCCCGATCGATATCAACAGACCACCCGCAGCGGCCAGCGGGTAGTTTCCGTGGCCGAATCCCGCGACAAGGGTCAAGCTCCCGATTGCGTGAATGGCGAGATGTCCCCAAAGCCATCCGGAGCGCACGGCGAGATCGGTCCCCAATACCACAGGCATAAGTTGGTAGACCGCCCCGAAGCAAATGCTCAGGAGAAAGCCCGGCAACCATGCGTGCACCAGCGCGATCACCCCGGTTTGCAATGGATGGCTGAGAAGCAGGTGGGGCGATACGGCGACCCAGATCGAGGAGGCCGTGCCCGCAATCAGTCCCCATAGAATGAATCCGAGCGGAATCCAGCCTCCCCCGGTGAGGGCAACCATCCCGGATCGCGCCGGTGGGGATGCAGTCGAGCTATTTGGAGAGGATGTTGAGCCAACTGCCATCTTGTTGTTCCAGGCTTTCGAAGGATACCCCACGGGCCTTGAGTTCGCTTTGCAGGTGGATCGGCCGCCGGTCGGTGGTGGCATGCAGTTCACACCCCGGATGGAGGGTTTCCAGAGCTTCCAGAATACGCATCATCGGAACCGGGGGCTCATGTCCCCTCACATCCAATTCGCGAATCTGCTTGGGCTCATCATCCAAATCATCGTCGCCATCATTTCCGGAACAGCACGAGAAAGCCACTTCTGCTGGATCGTTTCCTGTCTTTGTGATCCGGATTTCCACGCTGTCCGGGCCCTCTTTCAGGTATTCCCATGTGTGGACGCCCGGGTAGAGTCGTTCAAACTGCATCCGCAGCGGAGCAGGATCGAAACCGTTGATGAGAACGAAGGACTCGCCCTGCTTCAGGTTTGCAGCTTCGGACTCGGGCAATTCGATGCGGAGAACGGGGGCGCCAGTCGTAATCTGCACCACCACCTCGCCGGGCATGATGACGGCTCCGCGGGGAGATGGAAT
>JAPXRV010000063.1:0-20174 GCA_033813415.1 Opitutales bacterium
GCAGCCACTCAAGAGTGGCGACCTGCAACGACTGCCACGTCCCGCACGACAACTTCTTCCGCAAGTACGCTTACAAAGCAAAGGATGGCAGCCGGCATGCGTTCATGTTCACCTTCCGGATGGAACCTCAGGTGATCCGGATGCACCAACCCGGGAAGAATGTTGTTCAGGAGAACTGCGTGCGTTGCCATCAGGACCTTATGGCACCAACCATGGCCGGAGTAGAGGGATGGTCTGCACATGGGGATGGACGGCGTTGCTGGGAATGCCACCGCGAGATCCCACACGGAAGGGTCAACAGCCTCGCTGCAGCCCCCCACGCCCACACGCCCCAGCTTCAACCCGCCATTCCGAATTGGCTAAGCGGATACATTGACTCTCACGCACTCAACGCACCGGCGGCATCCACCTCGCCCGAACCCTGATTGCAGCAAATTCCACCTCATCCACTCTATCGCATACCCATGAAAAGACTCATTGACACCGTCGAACAAAGACCCTGGATCGGCTGGCTCCTCTTTCTGGCCACCACGGCAGGCGTATTTGCCATCGGGCTCCTCGCCGCATCCATCATCGAACGCAGGCAGGAATCATACCGGGTGGATCTCGTTCAGCCCATCGCCGAATGGGAGCCACGCAATGCGGCTTGGGGCGTGAACTTTCCCCGTCAATATGAGAGCTACCTCAAGACCCGGGAAACCGACTTCAAAAGCGAACACGCCGGCTCGGAGGAAGTCGACTACCTTGAGAAATACCCGGAACGTGTCATCCTCTGGGCAGGATATCCATTCTCTCGCGACTACAAACAAGGCCGCGGACACTACCATGCGGTGAATGACATTCGCGAAACCCTGCGCACCACGACCACGCTGCCGGGAACCTGCTGGACCTGCAAATCCACCGATGTTCCACGCGTGATGGCGGAAATCGGTCCCGCCGCGTTCTACAAGGCCAATTTTCTGGACCTCGGACATGAGATCGTTAACCACATCGGGTGCCAGGATTGCCACGACCCCAAGAGCATGCACCTGCGCATCACACGTCCGGCCCTGATCGAGGCATTCCAGAGAAGAGGAGAAGACGTCAATCAGGCCTCCCATCAGGAGATGCGCTCCCTCGCGTGCGCCCAATGCCATGTCGAATACTACTTCAAGGGAGACGGGAAATACCTCACCTTCCCTTGGGATAAGGGATTTACTGCGGAGCAAATGGAAGCCTATTACGACGAAATGGAGTTCACGGATTGGACCCACTCCCTCAGCCGTGCGCCCATGCTCAAGGCCCAGCATCCTGACTACGAGACATTCATGACCGGTGTGCACGCCCAGCGCGGAGTATCCTGCGCCGACTGCCACATGCCCTACCGCAGCGAAGGCGCACAGAAGTTCACCAACCACCACATGCGGAGCCCGCTGGCCGACATCTCCAGTTCGTGCGCCGTCTGCCACCGCGAAAGCGAGGCCGACCTCAAACGCGACGTCTATGAGCGACAGGCCCGCGTGATGGAATTGATGCTGCTTGTCGAAAAATCCCTTGCAAAAGCCCATATCGAAGCCAAAGCAGCGTGGGATGCAGGTGCGACGGAAGCCGAAATGAAGGAAGTGCTGCAACTGATCCGTCAATCCCAATGGAGATGGGACTGGGTATCGGCCGCGAATGGCGCGGGATTTCACTCTCCCACAGAAGCCAGTCGGGTGCTTGGCAATGCGATTCAGAAAGCTGAGCTGGCCCGCCATGCCATTACGCGGGTGCTTTTCGCCCACGGAGTGAGTGAGCCGGTGACCCTGCCGGACATTTCCACCAAGGCAAAGGCACAGGCTTGGATCGGCTTGGATATGGATCAAATTCGCGAAACCAAGGAAAAACAACGCGAGGAACTCTTCCCGAAGTGGGACCAAGCCGCAGCTCAGCGTGAGGCCGCTCTGCCTCCCGTTCTCACCGCCGGGGCTCCCCGCTATCAGCCTTGAGGCCCACGCCACCACCCATCTTGCGGGCAGTGTCGATTGCTACGGCCGTTACCTTGGCCGGGCTCGCCCTTGATCTGGTGTTTGGAGGAAGGGGGATGCCCGCTCCAGCGTATCCCGACAGTGCTGCATCCGCCTGTTTCTTCGTTGCCATCACCACAGGAGTATACCTGAGCGTTCGAAAGCGTCCGATCGCTGCGGTGCTTGGAGGACGCCATCTCGCAATAACCACGCTTATTGTGCTGCTGATTTGGGGTGCTCTTTTGGGCTACTTTCCCCAAGTCGATACCCAGCCGGCTGGCCCAATCTACCAACGGGTGTTGCGTGCTCCCCCATTTGTGTTCGCATTGTTGCTTCTGGTCGCCAACCTCTGGTGGGGCGTGCTACACCGACTGGGCAAGCGACTGGACGCCTCCGCCCTCTTTCTCGTCAATCATCTGGGAGTGGCTGTCACCTTAGGAGCCGGACTCTTCGGCACCGGAGACCTGATCCGGATGGATGTGTGGGTCGGAGAGAATGATCTGGTTTGGTATGGCACCGAGAGAGGGCATCCCCGCGAGTTGCCTTTTGCCATCCACTTACACGAGTTTGATGTCGAGTTCTACCCACCCGAACTGCGGCAAATCGACCCCACGACCGGCGCCTACGCAGAGATGGCGGGATCGCCTCCAATTCCCCTGAAACCCGGTTCATCCGGACAAATCGGAAATAGCCATGTCGAAGTCCTTGATTGGTCAGCCGATGCGCCTTGGTCTTCTCCAGACGATGCGGTGCCCGCAGCCCGCATTCGGATCTCCACGCCCGGTGGTGATCCAGCGGAGGGATGGATTTCATCCGGCAGCAAACTCGCTCCCCCCATATTCATGCCCCTCGGAGATCAGGTCATCGCAATGTCAGAACCCCGCCCCAAACGCTACCTTTCACAAATGACCATTGTGAGGGAAGGCTTCGAACCGATGGAAGCGTCTGTCGAAGTTAACAAGCCACTTCGCGTCGCCGGATGGTGGCTCTACCAAAAAGGATACAGACCCAACCCGTCCGGGCCAGGATACCTATCCCAAATCGAAGCCGTCCGGGACCCATGGCTCCCTTTCGTTTACACGGGCTTTGGGATGATGGCGGCCGGAAGCCTGCTCGGATTCGCCCGCGCCGGCCAGATCCTCCGGAACCGTAAGAAACAACAAGTTTCGGCAAACCCTCTTCCCTCCCAGGCACCATGAACTGGACCCACTTCCCATGGATCTTCGGAACAGCTGCCCTTTGCTGGGGTTTGGCTTCGTGTCTCTCCGGAAAATGGCTCATCCGGCTCGCTTTTGCGGGAACAGTAGTGGTGGCTGCTTTCATCGCCGGGCTGTGGTGGAGTCTCGATCGACCTCCCATGCGCACACTTGGCGAGACCCGGCTATGGTTCGGGTTGTTGCTGCCGGCATCGGGTTTACTGATCCACCGATTTGTGCCATGGAAGTGGCCACTGGTGGTTTCCACCGCAATGGCGTTATTGTTTCTGGGGATTACGCTCGCGAAACCCGAAACCCATGACCGCACCCTCATGCCAGCGTTGCAAAGCCCATGGTTCGTGCCACACGTGGTCATCTACATGATGGCTTATGCGTTTCTGTGTCATACAGCCCTCACCAGTATCTGCTACACATGGATCAGCCGCAAAAACCCAGGTAGAGCCGAAAGTGCACTCCCTATAGTCGAAGCATCCCTCTGGGTGGGATTCGGACTACTCACCCTCGGCTTGCTGTGTGGGGCAGTCTGGGCGAAAGAAGCTTGGGGTCATTACTGGACATGGGATCCCAAGGAAACCTGGGCCTTTCTGACCTGGGGTTGCTACCTCCTTTACTTTCACCTGCAACCCGTCTGGCGCAAAAACCCGCGATCGGCACTGCTCTTCCTGGCTCTTGCCAGCGTAACCGTCTTTCTCTGCTGGTTCGCCGTCAACGCAATGCCTTCGGCCGCTCAAAGCGTGCACACCTATACCGGTTGATTAGAAAAAGGCCCACCGTGTTTTCTCATCAACGCAAGGCATGAAGTGCAGCATTCAGTCCTTCTGGAGAAATCAAGACACAGACAATCATCAGGAGTTGATCGTCGATCGGTTCATATCCCAAAACGGGGTGTGATGAAAAATAGTGGGAAATCAGGATACTTCCGTTTCGGACTTGTTCAGGCCTCTTACTCAACCGAAGACATTAACCTTCAGGTCACGCATCACCTTTAGTCCACCCCAGTCGGTGCCTTTCATGGTTGCAAACCGGGCCTTCCGGCTCTCTGGAAAACACTCCCGGTGTTCTTCATAGATCCCCTTAAGGAAGAGTTTGGAGCCGATTGCCATCCCATCGCTGAAGTAGCGCACCCTGCGGCGCAGCAATTCTGACATCTCCACCTTGCCACCGGTCCGGATCACCTCATCCAGCTTCTCAGCGGGGATCAAACCGCGGTCTTTATCCTGCTCACCCTTGGGTTTTGCACCTTTTCCAAACAGACACAAACGATAGGCCGCAATCGCTTCCGCAAAGCTGCTGCCAGCATAGATGAGCCGGTATCCCTCTATAGCCGACGCCTTACCACCCATCGCAGCTGCATAACTGCAGAAACGGTAATCCGCCGGATCATCCACCTGCTCAGCGCGCACCGCATTGAGATCGATGTAGGCCGCAACGGTCGCCATCGCATGCAGCGAAGGCTCCACCACCAGGCTCTTGAAACGATCCATCCATAGGGTTCCACGGTTTCCATTCTGGTGGTTATACCAGATGCTGAAACGCTGCTTGAGCTCACGCATGAACACCGACACATCCCCCATCCGCGCCAGCAGTGCCTCACGCACACGCTGAGCCTTATCATCGTTCTGTTCCAATATTTCCTCGAGCGCATCCGGAGTCATCGAATACGGCGAAATACGACCACTCTCATGCAGCAGGCGGAAACGCCGCAATATCTCTCCGTCCGTTTGGGGCTTCTCCTGTTGGACATGAGCCAAAATGTGGAAATGATTCGACATGATTGAGTAGGCCAGGATGTCCACCCCGCAGAACGCCGCCTGGCGGCGCATCATCCGGATGAACACCTCCTTTTCCTCATCCCCCAGCAAGTGGGAGCCCAGGCAACAACGGCTCATCAAGTGATACACACCATCCTCAACAATGATACGCTTTCGCTTCATATTGCCTCCTTCTCTATCCAATTTTCATTTCTTTCCTGCAAATTACACAGCAAAGAGCCGTGGTATTCATTATACACAGGTTATCGATACAATTTGGAAAACGATCAACGCTCAAATAGGTAACTGTGCCAATGCAATGCTCCTCTTCCGGCATAGTCCCGGTTCTCCCATTCTTTCATGAATCGGAACCCGACACTTTCGCAAAGATCCATCATCCTTGCTCGATCCAAGGGAGCGTAATACCGTCCATCTTTGTCCCGGCATTCGTCGTCAAGCCCGGGCCGATCTTCCGACACCGTCAGAAACAGCCGTCCTCCCGGATGCAGGAGCCCCCGCATCTGGGAAAGCACCAGTTGCTGCAATTCCGGATCGATGTGCATGAGCATGGCATTGCACACAATTCCCCCGAAACGCGATTTCCATTCATTCAAGCGCTCCTCCGGAAGCGGCATTCCCTCGTTACAGATTCTGCCTGCCAATCCGGGAAACCATTTCTCAGTTTCAGAAATCAGGGTAACAGACGGCTCGACCCCCCAGACCTCCCATCCGAGATCCTGAAGAAAGGCCATATCGGCTCCACTTCCCGCTCCAATATCCAGAATCACCGCCTCTTTTTCGAAACCGGAGACCATCCAATCCCGACAGACCCGTTCATGGGTCCGGTAGCGTTCCGCATAGGTGGCGCCCATCCTGTTGTATGCATCAATCGTGGTTGCATCCATAGATGACGAAAAAGTGAATTGACTCCGGGCGACAGTCAATCTCCCGTTTTCGGGCTTGACCTTGTCTGAACTGTGGTTGCGCTGGTTTCCATGTCAGTCAAGATCCTTCTTATTGGTTCCGAAGGTCGAATGGGGAAAGCCATTCAATCCATCGCCCCCGAATATGGCATCGAGGTTGTCGCTGCTATTGACATTGGGCAAAACCCTGCGGACCACATCGCAAGCTGCGATGTCGTGGTTGATTTCAGCCACAAGACGGTAACGGCGGATGTCGTAAAACTGGCGGCCCAACACAGAAAACCGATTGTGATTGGAACCACCGGCCATTCGGAAGAAGAACGGAAGGATATCCTGAAGCACGCATCGGAAATCCCAATGGTCTGGTCCGGCAACTACTCGCTAGGGGTCAACCTGCTCTTTTATCTCACTTCGAAAGCTGCGGCTGCGCTTCCATCCGAATACGAACCCGAAATCGTCGAGATTCATCATCATTTCAAGAAAGATGCACCCAGCGGGACAGCAGAGGACCTTGCCCGCCGGATTTGCGCCGCCCGCGAATGGGATATCGGGAAGAACAAGATCAACGGACGATCCGGTATGCCGGGTGAGCGCCCACAGGCCGAAATCGGAGTCCATGCACTGAGGGGTGGAGACGTTGTGGGAGAACATACGGTCTATTTCTTTGGCCAAGGCGAACGGATCGAAATCAAACACACCGCTACCGACCGCAATATTTTGGCCAAAGGAGCCATGAAGGCCACCCAGTGGATCGCTGGACGGGAACCCGGTTTCTACGAAATGCAGGATATCCTGGGCCTACGCTGAACCTGAAACCCTGACACTGAACCAACTATGATCGCCCACATCCAAGGAATTCTTTCCGAATCGTCTCCGCTGCGGGCTGTCATTGACGTACAAGGGGTGGGATACGATCTCCACATTCCCCTACTCACGGCGGAAAAGCTTCCACCAACAGGTAGCACGGTCAAACTTCTGACTCACCTCGTGGTAAGAGAAGATGCTCATATCCTCTTCGGCTTCTACACTTCTGACGAACGGTCTGCGTTCATCGCGCTTACGGAGAAGGTCTCAGGGATCGGCCCCAAAACCGCACTGAGCATACTCAGTCGTTTTTCGCCTGCCAATCTGCGTTCCGCAATTGTCACCGGTGATGTCGCTGCATTGACGAAATGCCCCGGAATCGGAAAAAAAACCGCTGAACGGCTTATTCTGGAACTTCGGGATGTATTTTCAATGGCATCCGCGCCAGGTTCCGGTGCGGTTTCCTCTGCATTCGGCGCTGGAACTCCGGGGCAGCCATCCAGTCCCCGCGAAGATGCGATGGCAGCCCTTATCACACTTGGATTCAAGCCTGCCGATGCGGCCAAGCGTGTGGAAACCGCGCTTCTCAAACAGGGAAATGATGCATCCGCAGAAAGCATTATCCGGATCGCACTCGCCCAATAGACGGCGGCTAGAGTATCCACTCATTCAGCTTGCGATTGCGCCTCTTGATGGTTTTGGTTTCCCCATCCACACAAGCTCCGCAACGATGCGGGGCTAATATCCATTAAACCGTCTATTCATCCTTCGTCTTCTGAAATAAGGTCAATTCCAGGATATTCCTTGAGGGAATACCCGAACCTCTCTGACAACCCATGCTTCAGCGAAAGAAACGTGGGTTGTTGAGTTTGCAAGCAGTCCGATTCCAAATTGCATACCGACCAGTTCCCGCTCATGGGACGGTAGCCGGGTAGAAGAACTCAGACGCCGGGAACTCCCGGAACAGGAGTCCATCCCGGCAACATACTCAAAGTCCGGCCTCGTTGAGCAGCCGCTGATAAAACGCCCATTCGATTGCCATGCACTGCTCAACGGTTTCTGCCATGCGGAATCCATGCCCCTCACCCGGGAAATAGTGTGCCTCAACCGGCACTCCCTGCTTGAGGAGGTCCGCTTCCATCCTGCGGGTCTGCTCCGCAGGCACCACATCGTCATCCAAGCCTTGGAAAAATAACACCGGGTTTCGGATGGAAGACACGTAATGAATCGGAGAGCGGCGGCGGATGTTTTTCAGAAGATCCTCATCCGGTCCAAGCAGGTAGTATTCGTAACCTGACTCAAACTTATGGGTGCTGGCACTCAGCGCAGCGAGATCAGCCACGCCATAATATACCGTCGCTCCCAAAAAATCATCCCTCTGTATCAAGGCATTCAGAGCCGTAAACCCACCTGCACTGCTCCCTTTCAGGAAAACCGCTTTTTCGGCAATCAATCCTCTAGACCGGAGATGATCCACCACCGCAATGGTATCCTCGACATCCACTATGCCCCAATTATTCCGGATCCTCTCGCGATAGGCCCTGCCATACCCCGTGCTTCCACCGTAATTCACGTCAACCAATGCGAATCCACGCTGCGTCCAAAACTGAACCTTGAGATCGAGGTAGTTCTCCGAACATGATGTCGGCCCTCCATGGCACACCACTATTGCAGGCGGGGGACCATCCGAACGCCCTGGAGTCCGTTCATTGCATGGCGGGTAGAAGATGAAAGGAATCTCACCCGAAAAATGATCCGCCTTCATCCGGGATACGGTGCCAATTGAGAATTTGGAAATCACGGTGCCAACCGACTCCGTCTCCAGCAGGTGTTGCCCTTCATTGCTTAGATCCCAGCATATCCATTTCTTGAATGTGCCCGGATCCGCTCCTAGAAAAACCAAATGCCATCCGTCCACACTGACTGAATCAATATGGGTATATGGACAATCCAATATCTCAAAACTCTCATCTGTCAGATTCAGTCTCCCGAGATGCCAGCGATCATACTCAAAAAAGGCAATGATCACAAAACCCTTGTCCGAAACGCCGAAAGTCTTCATTCCGAAAACCCACTGGGGCAAACCCATCTCAGCCCTTCGCTCAATCAGACAACGGTGCTCCTGACCATCCCATACCCACAGATTGGCCCAACCATAGGCGTCTGAGACATGGTAGAGACGACCATCCGCTCCCCAGGTGGGTTGAAAAACCTGTTCCTCACGACCACCGGTCACCTTAACGGCCTCCCGCATATCCACCCCCGTCGGCACACAGGGGGCGCACCAAAGCTCAGTGCCTCCCCAAGGCATGCCCGGGAGATCCCAGCACAACCAGGACACCTTCCGTCCGTCAGGACTTACGGTCGGATTGGAATAGAAATCCCTACCCGACAAGAGGGTCTCAAATCCACGGGAAGGATGGTCAACCGACAAGCGCACAACTGAGTTAACGGGAAAACGCTGACCTTGAACTTCATCCTCCGCCACCATCAGCAGAGAACGCTGAACCGGGCAGAAAAACAGATCCGCGACCAGCCGCGAACCAAGCTCAATAAGAGGTGCGGCCCTCTCTCCAGGTCGTCGCCAGAATAACATACGACCCCGGTCGTCCACCCAGAACACGTCGCCGGAGGGAGAAGCAGTCCATGCCCCACCACCATATCCATGGACCCGGGTGCGGACATTGTGGTCCGAAAGCGACACTGGATAAGGCACCCCTCCCGGCTGGCAAGCCATGAGCACACTTCTGCCCTTTTGGTCCGGGCGGGTTTCCACCCAAAACACCTCACCGCAACAGACTCCCGTTTCCTGAATCTTACGATTGCTCCTGCCCAGCTCGCTGGCACTGAGAATGGGCTCCAAGCGAGCGTACACATACCCCACCGCCGAAGCCTCGGCTTCGGATCGGTCAGCAGGTATGTTGTCATTCGTCACAATCCGAGCATCAATCAAGTTACAGTCTGATCGCCCTCCTTGTGGAAAATGTCGGGAAGACGCCTCGAAGTAATATCCTCCATCAAGAGTCCAATAAAGGCATCCACAGAATGCTCGCCTTCAAAAGACTTACGGATACGCGAGCGCACCGAAACATTGCCCTGCGATGCCTCCTTATCCCCAATCACGATCATATGAGGAACCCGATCCACTTCAGCTCTCCGGATCTTCGCACCCAACTTGTCCGAGTGCCCATCCACTGAAACACGAATCCTCTTTGCGTGGAAACGATTCCGGACCTGCTCAGCGTAGTCACGCAGACCATCGTTCAGCGGCAGAATCCGGACTTGCTCGGGAGCGAGCCATGTCGGGAAGTTTCCATTGAAATGCTCTATCAGGAAGCCGATGAAGCGCTCGTGGGTTCCCAGCGGCGCCCGGTGAATGCATAGCGGCGTCGCCTCCTTGTTTTCAGATGTAGTGTAGGTCAACCCAAAACGGGCGGGAACCGCGAAGTCCACTTGATTGGTCGCCAAGGTAAACTCGCGTCCAATGGCGCTCCAAACCTGAACATCGATCTTCGGTCCATAGAAAGCCGCCTCATTCGGAACCTCGACAAAATCGATGCCCGATTCGATCAGTACGCGGCGAACCATGTCCTCGGTTTCCTTCCAAAGTACCGGTTCATCCACGAACTTCTTGCCAAGTCTGGAAGGATCATGAGTTGAGAAACGCATGAGATATTTCTTGATACCGAACAACTCGAAATACTTCAGGTACATGTCGTTCACTGCCCGGAACTCGTCTCCAAACTGCTCCTCCGTACAATAGATGTGCGCATCATTCATCTGAAGCGAGCGCACCCGCATGAGGCCCATCAGCTCACCCGATTTCTCGTAACGGTGACAGGTGCCATACTCCGCGAGACGAACCGGAAGATCACGATAGCTCTTGGGAGTAGCCGCATAGATCAGGTGATGATGCGGACAGTTCATCGCCTTGAGGTAGTATTTCACCTTCTGGCCGCCTTCGTCCTCGACGAGTTCCATCGGCGGATACATGGAGTCTTCGTAGTATGGAAGATGCCCACTGGTGTGATAGAGGTTCTCCTTGGCAAGATTCGGACTTCTCACCCTCTCGTAACCCGCATCAAACTCTGCCTCCTTCGCGAGCTTTTCAAGCTCCTCGACCAGCACGGTTCCCTTGGGTAGCCATAGGGCAAGACCTGGTCCAACCATCTCCGGATCGAAGGCAAACAAATTCATCTCACGGCCAACCTTGCGGTGATCGCGTTTTTTGGACTCCTCCAGCATCCGGAGATGGTCTTCGAGTTCCTGCTTCGACGGAAAAGCGGTGCCATAAATGCGCTGGAGCTGCTTGTTCGCCTCATCCCCGCGATGATAAGCCCCGGCGATTGAGAGCAGTTTCACGGCCTTGATTTTCTTAGTGTAGGACACGTGTGTGCCCGCACAGAGGTCAAGAAACTCCCCATTCCGATAGAACGAAATCGTCTCACCAGCGGGAATGTCTGCCAAGCGACCCAATTTATACCTGGTCTGGCCAAAATCCGTTATGATCTTTGTTGCTTCTTCCCGGGAAACCTCGAAGCGCTCGAAGCGCTGATTCTCCTCGATGACCTTTTTCATCTCGGCCTCGATCTTCTCCAGATCCTCCTGCGTGAACCGATGATCCAGATCGAAGTCGTAGTAGAACCCCTGGTCCGTGGGAGGGCCAATGTCCAACTGCGTTTCAGGGAACAGTCTCAATACGGCTGTGGCCAAGACATGGGAGCATGAGTGCCTAAGCTCCTCCAATGGATTCATCTGTTTCATGGTAAAATCGGATGCACGGTTTCCGCGCATGTAAAAGATTAGAAGATTACAGCGAAGCTGAAAACGAAACAACCCAATTCTTTATCCGGAAGCACCCAGCCTACCATCCCATTTGAAGGGCTGTTTGTTTTGAGGGAATCCAAATCAGGGTTGCAAATCCGGAGGCAAATCCTATCAGTATTCTTTTGTCCCGACTATTCTGATTACAAAAGCCCATACCAATCATGCCCTCATTAGCGTCTCCTAGCAAAAACCAAGGTAAAGAGTTCGGCACAAAGGCCTCCACATTTCTCGACTCCCAAAAGATCGCTAAGCGCAAAGCGCTCGAAAAGAGGGCTCACAAAAAGCGTATCAAACTAGATGATCTGTTGATGTTCACCCAGCAATTGGCATCCATGTTGGAAGCCGGTTTGCCTCTTGTAACCTGTCTCGAAGCGCTACAGGAGCAGGTGACGGAACCCGTGTTCCAAGTGATCATTCGGGAAGTCAAGCTGGACGTTTCAGCGGGAACTCCTTTCTCGGAGGCTTGTGCCAAATTCCCCAACGCATTCAACAAGTTGTTTGTCGCGATGACCTCCGCAGGTGAAGCCAGTGGCAATCTCTCAGGGATTCTGATGCAGACAGCATCTTACTTTGAGGAGTCGGTCAAACTCACGAAAAAAATCAAAAGCGCGATGGTTTACCCAACTGTGGTTATTCTCTTTGCAATCGTGTTGGTGAACGTGATTTTGATTTTCGTTATTCCCGTGTTGGCGCAGATGTTTGAAGATTTCGATGCTGAACTCCCTGCTCCAACACAGGCACTCATTGGGTTGAGTGCATTTATGAAAAAATACATTCTTCTGATTCTGATTGGAGTTTTCATAGTATGGAAGATTATCGCTCGGTTTATCAAAACTCCAAAAGGTAGAGAAGTTAAAGACCGCATTCTCACCCGAATGCCGATTTTTGGAGATCTGATCAAAAAGATAGCGATCACCCGCTTTACAAGGACATTCGCCATCCTCCTCCACAGTGGTGTTCCAATCCTTGAATGCCTCGAAATCGTAGCTTCTGCGAGCAACAACACCTTCATCGAGAAAGCATGTAGCAACGTTGCAAAAAACGTTTCTCAAGGAGGTCAAATATCGGAAGTCATAGCGGCTGACCCATTCTTTTTTGGCATGATCAAGCACATGATCCTCGCCGGAGAACAGACAGGGAACGTTGATGGGATGTTGGTAAAGGTTTCCGACTATTATGATGTGGAAATACAAAACCAGGTTGCCGCATTAACTTCATTGCTTGAACCGGTACTGATCGTGGTTCTTGGTGTGATCATCGGCGGCATGGTTATGGCATTGTTTCTTCCGATCTTCAAGATGTCGACCATCATTAATTGAATTGATTTCTCGAGTTCCTGTAATCTCCCCAAAAGCCGCTGTCATTCGGGTCATCGTTTTTTGATGGCATTCTTCTATCGATGAATAGGGGTTGGCCAATCAGGGCGTTACGCATATCATTTACACAATAAATCATTACAGACAGACTCACACCATACGACTAGTCGAAGTTCAAAGGTCGTTTGGAATCTGGACTTCTCCGAGCATCTTGAATCATCCGACT
Organism: Opitutales bacterium; assembly: GCA_033813415.1. Lineage (GTDB taxonomy): Bacteria > Verrucomicrobiota > Verrucomicrobiia > Opitutales > JAFGAQ01 > JAFGAQ01. The sequence goes on from JAPXRV010000063.1 coordinate 13,050, forward strand.
CAGCGGTTGCTTTACAAAAGATCGCTTCCGTGGAGTTGCAATAAATGCGTGAAAGCTTCTCACGATAATGAAAACCTGCTTGATGATCCTCTTGTTGCTTATGACGAATGCATCCTCTTACTCAGAACAGGACGGTGAGAACAAGGCATCCTGTACCCCAACGGGCTGCGAACTACCACAGGATGATGCATCCCTGAGGCGACTACTCTCCCCCGAACAATACAGAATCGTCAGGATGAACGGGACCGAGAGACCCTTCGACAACGCTTACTGGAACCACAAAGCCGAGGGAATATATGTGGATGTGGTCTCGGGAGCACCGTTGTTCAGTTCAACTACAAAATTCGACTCCGGAAGCGGATGGCCGAGTTTCTATGAACCTATATCGCCCGAGGCTGTGGTCGAGATCGAAGATCTAAGTCACGGCATGCGTAGAGTTGAAGTTCGATCAAAGTCTGCGGATTCTCACTTGGGTCATGTGTTTCCGGATGGACCCGACCCATCTGGATTGCGTTACTGCATCAACTCAGCATCCCTGAGGTTTGTGCCTAAAGACAGGCTAAAGGAAGAAGGCTACGAAGCCTATCTTGACCTATTTCAATCACAGCCAGAATAGCATCAGGCCGAATAAGAAAATAGAGGGAAAGAATTCCGCTTCAACCATTCGTTCTTGGAACGGGACAGTGATATAGGTTGAAATCTTCCAGGCTGCCTGTTTTCATTTGCTGCTATGCTCGTGCAGTTCAATGGAATCAACCTCAGCAGAAACCAGCAGGTCATTCTTCAGGACATTCGCTGGGAGATGCAAGAAGGTGAGCATTGGGTGATTCTGGGTGCAAACGGCTCAGGAAAAACGTCCCTCATCAACACCATTCTTGGATTTGAACCGCCTTCAAGCGGGCGTTTCATGGTGTTGAACCAGCCTTACGGTACTTGCCCGTGGGACACCATTCGCCAACAAATCGGAGTCGTAAGCAGTGCAGTCTCGCGCAGAATCCAGCCGGCTGAAACCAGCCTTCACGCGGTTCTCAGCGGAAAAAGGGCCACGATCAATTACTGGGGAGATCCAACGGAGAAAGAGCTGGCTGAAGCCGGACGGTGGCTCTACCTGGTAGGGTGCGAACACATAGCCAAACGGCCATGGGCAGTGATCTCTCAGGGAGAACGCCAACGGGTACTGATTGCCCGGGCGCTCATAGGAAGGCCCAAGCTACTGATTCTGGATGAACCATGGGCTGGATTGGACCCCGTTGCCAGAGAGTCTTTTCTCGGTTTCCTTCAAGATACTCTCACGGTGGAGTTTCGAATCCCGTGCATTCTCGTCACCCATCATGTCGAAGAAATACTTCCAATGTTCTCACACGTACTGCTTCTGCGCGCCGGAAAAGTTCTAGCAGCTGGGCCGAGAAAACAAGTCATGACCGACCCGCTTATGTCTGCCGTTTTCGGTGCACCGGTTAGGCTAGAACAGGATTCGGGCCGCGTTCACATGCGCATACTCCGCAACAACACCTGACCGGCACAAAAAAGCCTTCCGGCGAAGGAAGGCTTATCATGAAATCGAACCAGTAGTTCCTGATCAGGAATTCACTCGAACCGGAACCACCGCCCGGATCGCCACCGGCTTTCCCTCTTTGGTGGCAGCTTCAAACAACCATTTCTCAACGGTCTGCAGGACGATTGGAACCAGTTCGTCCGAAGTCGAACGCACAACCCTAACGCCCGTTACTTTTCCATCCTCTCCGATGATGAACGCCACGTGAACCATGCCCGATGCATTTGTGAGATCCTTGGGCAACACAGGGGCATCTTGCTTGATCGGGGCAGGAGGCTTGTCCACATCCTTGATAGAGTAGCTCGATGCCATCTCCTCATCTGAGAAGGTGGCGTGCAGCTGAGCCACTGCAAAGACGGATGCGATTGCCAATAGTGAATGGAATAGTCTCATGGTATGTTTAGTTTTCTAAGTAAGGTTAGCTCTGACGATTCCATAGATCGCTAACTCAAACGTTTTCTTGAACAAACACCTTCCGGTTTACATCTTTTTCGCCGGTCCGGAGAGAGCCGATACGTTCGTCTCATGTCCGGACCGGGAAAAAAGGCGGGCACCCGAAGGTGCCCGCCTTTGCATGAAAACATTGTGGCCGAAGCCTTAAATCAGCGCATCTTGCCGCCGTATACCGCCTGCTCGCCGAGCAATTCTTCAATGCGCAGGAGCTGGTTGTATTTTGCGATACGATCCGAACGGCTCATCGAACCGGTCTTGATCTGTCCGCAATTGGTGGCAACCGCGATATCCGCAATCGTGGTGTCCTCTGTTTCACCGGAACGGTGCGACAACACGCTGGTGTAGCGGTTCTCCTTGGCGAGTTCAACCGCGTCGAGGGTTTCGGTGAGGGTTCCGATTTGGTTCACCTTAACCAGAATCGAATTTGCCACTCCAAGCTCGATCCCCTTCTTGAGATAGGTGGTGTTGGTGACGAAAAGGTCATCTCCAACGAGCTGAATCTTGTCGCCCAAACGATCGGTCAACAGCTTCCAACCTTCCCAGTCGCCTTCAGCACATCCATCTTCAATGGAGATAATAGGATAGCGCGAGCAAAGGTCTGCGAGGAAATCCACCATCTGGGCAGAAGTCTTTTCCGACTTATCGCTCTTCGAGAAGACATACTTGCCATTCTTGTAGAACTCGGAAGACGCCACATCGAGAGCGATGAAGACCTGTTCGCCGAACTTGTATCCCGACTTTTCAACCGCTTCCTTGATGACCTGAAGCGCATGCTCATTCGAATCAAGCTTCGGAGCAAAACCGCCTTCATCACCAACAGCCGTCGACAAACCCTTGTCGTGAAGCACCTTCTTAAGGGTGTGGAAAATCTCAGCACCGCAACGGATCGCTTCGCGGAAACTCGGCAGACCCTTCGGCATAATCATGAATTCCTGAATGTCGATCGGAGCATCGGAGTGAGCCCCACCATTCATGATGTTCATCATCGGAACCGGCAACACCTTGGCATTCGGTCCACCCAAGTAGCGGAAGAGCGGCTGGCCCAGCATGTCAGCCGCAGCATGAGCAACCGCCATTGAAACGCCCAACATTGCATTGGCACCGAGCTTCGACTTGTTCACCGTGCCGTCCAGCTCCAAAAGCTTGGCGTCCACAGCGATCTGCTCGAGAGCATCCATGCCAACCAAAGCCGGGCAGATGATTTCGTTTACGTTCTCAACCGCCTTCAAAACCCCTTTTCCGAGGTAGCGGCTCTTGTCGCCGTCACGCAATTCAAGCGCTTCGTTTTCTCCGGTGCTGGCTCCCGAAGGAACAGCTGCACGGCCGACTGCGCCGCCTTCAAGCTCAACGCATACTTCGACTGTCGGATTTCCGCGCGAGTCGATGATCTCTCTGGCTCTGATATCAAGGATAGTTGTCATGATATTGATAGGTTATCTAAATACAGGAAATACAGTTCCCCACTTGCCCCCGTCTAGGGAATTGTTTGGTCTTTGCCAACCAAGAAAAGTGAAAATCAACCGGAGCCCATTCCCAATGGCCGGCGATTCCATCGATCAGTCCATCCTTCTGCCTCAATGCCAACCCCAACGCGATGGATTTGTTCCCAAAACAAGATCCTCATCAAACAGTGGGACCGACACCACCATCCAAGACCCATTGTAATCCTCATCAATCCTGCATTCGTGAGCCATTATTCCGCTCAGGTGATCCCACCAGCTCAACTTATGGAGCAAAGGTGTCGAACAATCGATATCCTTGATAATAGTGACGGGCATGTGCTTGCGTTTTCCGGTTGGAAGACGCGAAGCCGCATCCCGGGTAGAAGATATCTCATGCCTGAAACCGAAAATCCTGATGGAACCCTCAAAGCCGGGTTCGACCACCGGACCGGAAATCGCGCCCTGGTTTATTCCGGATAGTTTAAGTCTGAAAACTGAATGTAATGAGGGAAAACCGGTCATTCTGGAAATGCCTCCGGCTGTGTGCTGCAGTGTGTGTTTATTCTTGACCCACAGTGGCTCCAGATTCTACCTTTCATTTGTTAGAAAACGTTTGAGATGCCATACCCCGAATGACGGTCCCGCGTTGGATTCCCGTTTTCGAGGCGATCGACCAAATACCGGATCCCGTTTCGGTGTCGCAGTCTATTCCGGGTCGGGCAATAGATTTGATAACTGCCATTCACTAGTCACTCCTGATGAACTCAATCATTGATCATATCAGTCTTTGCATCGAACGCGGTAAAGTGGACATCCGCTCGCCTTACCCACCCGACCTAAAGGGACAACCCGGAGCGGATGAATGGGCCAAAGACGCACTCACTCAAGGACTCGCTCCGGAAGACATATTGGCCGCATGCAACACCGGCATGGAAAGGGTTGGAGCTAAATTTGGCCGCAATGAGGTCTTTGTTCCGGAATTGCTGATGGCCGCAAAAGCCATGAATGCCGTGATGGCCCATCTGAAACCGCATTTTCAGGCAGGCACAGTGAAGGAAAAAGGCATCTTCGTACTCGGGACCGTCTCGGGGGACCTTCATGACATTGGGAAGAACCTGGTCAGCATGGTGGTGGCTGGAAATGGCTGGAAGGTGGTCGACCTGGGTGTCGATGTAAAGCCTGCCAAGTTTCTGGACGCCATTCGACAAAATCCCGGATGTATTGTCGGCTTGAGTGCCCTGCTCACTACCACGATGGCGAACATGGCGAAGACGGTTAAAGAGATCAAAAGCCAATTGCCGGATGTCAAAGTCCTCGTGGGAGGTGCTCCGCTCAACCAGAAGCACGCCGATGACATGGGTGCCGATGGCTATGCACCCGATCCGCAGGGTGCTGTTGCCTTTCTGAACAAAGCAGCCTAGATCCCAAACCCCATTTGCCCGATGAAGAGAAACCTGCTCCAAACGATCCAATCCGGCCGCATTCTGGTATCCGACGGGGCTTGGGGGACCCTTTTGCATCTCCGTGGACTCGAAGCCGGCGAATGCCCTGAGATGTGGAACCTCACTCACCGTGACGATGTCTATGCAATCGCAAAGGGATACATCGATGCGGGGTCCGACATCATCCTGACCAATAGTTTCGGAGCCAATCCCACAAAGCTGTCCCACTTTGGACTCGAAGACAAAACCGTCGAGCTTAATGAAGCCGCCGCCAGTATCTCTAGACAGGCCGCGGGAAATGATCGCTTCGTGCTAGGATCAATGGGCCCCACCGGAGTGATGCTCATGATGGGCACCGCATCGGAAGAAGATCTTTTCGAGGGCTTCAAACAGCAGGCAATGGCATTGGCAAAAGGCGGCGCAGATGGCCTGTGCATTGAAACGATGTCAGCACTCGACGAAGCGGTGATCGCAATTCAGGCAGCCAAAGCGGCTTGTAACCTTCCGATTGCCTGCACCTTCACTTTTGAAAAGACCGCTGGAGGCGCTTTCCGAACCATGATGGGAGTATCTCCTGGAGAAATGCTGGAGGCCGTGAAATCAGCTGGTGCATCTATCATCGGGAGCAATTGCGGCAACGGGTTCGAGCAAATGATCGAGATCGTTAGAGAGCTTCGCACCATGGACCGTACAACTCCGATCCTGATCCACGCCAACGCCGGGAAACCGGTCTTCCGGGACGGAGAGACCGTATTTCCGGAAACGCCTGATGACATGGCGGGAAGGGTTACAGAACTGGTTAACAGCGGGGCCAACATTGTGGGCGGCTGTTGTGGAACCACTCCAGCTCACATTCAAGCCATGGTCCGCAAGATCCGGGGATGATCGCTGCCGGATTACTTCCTGAGCAGGCACTGTCTGAAAACCTATTCTCGGTTTCCGTTCCTGCTACCCGGATCACTCTTGACCCGGACGCGATTGCCCAATCCATGGGATACGGACCCGGGGCCATGCCACCGCATTTCCGGGAGATGCTCGACGATGCGGCCAGACACGCAATATCGATCGCCTCAATCCAGGCAGGATATCGTTTAATTACTCCACCTCAAACACCTTCCGGAAAAAGCCAGCAAATCCGGATCGACTCCGAAACCATTTTCGAAACAGGCTCTCGAATCGCTTCTTTCATGAAAGGGGCATCAGCGCTGTGTTTTTTCGCACTCACCCTCGGGCCATCGATTGACACATGGATCCGCGAGCTGACCTTCCAGCAAGACTACACCGGATCGTATATGGCGAATGCAGTCGCATCCGCCGTTGCTGAAGGTGCGGTTGAGATGCTCCACGGCCACATCAACGCCGTAGCGCAAAAGCAATCCCTCTCGATTTCGAATCGCTACAGCCCGGGTTACTGCGACTGGTCGGTCATCGATCAGCACAAGTTGTTCGGATTATTCCCAAACCAATTCTGCGGCATCACGTTGACAGATTCAGCGCTGATGCTTCCGATCAAGTCTGTGAGTGGAATTGTCGCTCTCGGTTCGAAAGTTCGCTTCAGCGAACACAACTGTGATGCATGCCGCCATCCAGACTGCACCTATCGTGCGATTCGAAAGGCGCAGAATAGCCGGAAAGAAGCCGGGCTTCGGTCAAGAGCATTTGTAAACCATTTATCCTAAACCATCAGAATTATGAATCAAATCCAGTGGCAAACCCTCCTCAATGTCATCCGGGGAGAACGCGTCGATCCGATCCCAACCGCTTTCATTATCGATTGTCCGTGGCTCCCAAACTGGCATGGGGCTCGTATCATCGACTACTTCACCGATCAGCAGTTGTGGCTGGATGCGAATTTGACCGCTATCCGGGAATTTCCCGAGACCATGTTTCTTCCAGGCTTCTGGTCGGAGTTCGGCATGTGCACAGAGCCTTCCGCCTTCGGAGCAAGGTGCAACTTCCCGGAAAACGACTTCCCGCATGCGCACCGGGTTATCCGGTCGGCCGACGACATTGATGAGCTTGAACTTCCGAATCCGGAGACAGACGGGCTGCTTCCTTTCGTTCTCAACCGGCTGAAACGCGCTCAACCGGCAATCGAAAAGGCCGGACATTCCATTCGGTTCGCCGTGGCGCGCGGACCGCTGAATATTGCAAGCTTCCTGATGGGCTCAACCGAATTTATCACCATGATGATGATGACTCCGGATAAGGCTCACGAGCTCATGCGCAAGGT
>JAPXRV010000064.1:0-19682 GCA_033813415.1 Opitutales bacterium
CCTACTTGTTTCTGAACTTCTTGATGACTCCGGAGGTTCTCGCGAAGGCTGCGGAGTTCAGCTACTATGCGCCTACGAGTCTCGCGGCCGCCCGTCGGGTGAATACCTTCATCAAGCATGGTCCGAGCATGCTCATGCCCTCGGGTGATGACCGTATATCACTGGAGGATGTCGGGGACAGCGAGGCGCTCTACGAAAAGGCATGGGTTCGTGTGAAGACCGCGCAAGCCCCGTCCGATCTCAAGACGATCCCTCTTTCCCTGATTGCGTATTGAACTGATTCCGGCGATTCCAGCTATGACCATGAACCTCCCAAGTTTTCGTTCCCTGTTGGATTTCAGAACACAGAGTGCTGCAAACCGAATACTTTTTTGTGCTCTGGCTCCGTTGCTTGTGATTGGTTCCGTGCAGACGGCGGATGCGGCGGAGTTGAAGCTCAAGACGGGGGAGATCCTCATTGGCGAGTGGGTTGACGTTCAATCCGGTCAGGTGGTGTTTCGTTCCGAGGGCCTCGGGGAGCTTCGTCTGGAAAGAGCATTGGTTGTTGAGGTGCCGTCTGTTTTGCCTGCCAAATCGGCCCAGCCCACGGATCAGAGGAAAGCGGAGCCGGCTTCTGATACTGCCTCAGCGGAGGTGGAGGTTCCCTTGCTGAACCGTTGGTCCGGGCTTCCGGGTGAACTTAGCCTGAACTACAAGGTGGGAATTGAGCGGATCAACAACCAGAACGAAGTGGATACGCTCCGTGCCACAGTTGAGGCGTCCTGGAAGATTGGTCTGAATGAGCTGTCGACCTATCACAGCATCGCCCAGGGTGAGGTTGACGAAAACAAGATTCTGGACCAGCGGAATCATTCCCTGCGCTACATCCGCGACATCAATGAGCGTTGGCGTTGGCTGAATCAGTATGATTGGTTCTACGATGGTCTCAGCCTGATCGACTCGCAGTGGCAGGTGGCTTCCGTTCCGGCATACTACTTTGTGAAAAAGGAAAACCTGACCTTGCTCGCGGGGGTGGGGCTGGGGTATCAGGCAACGGAATATCACGAGATGGCGGGCCTGTTGGCGGGAGATGATCCGGATTTCGAATCCGAGAGGGACGGTTGGGCGCTGGTTGGATATCAGCTGTTGCGATACCAGATCAATCCCACCCTCGAATTGAAGCAGGTATTTCTGGGCTACCCGATGCTGGATGGTGATCAATACGCCGCAAACTTTATGATATCGCTTGCGCATAGTATCACTCCGCGTCTGGGGCTCGTTCTTGAGTATCAAACGAATTACAACAGCAAACCCGCTCCGACTGTTCCTGAGTTTGTGGATAGCTTGCAGATCATGCTCAGGCACCGTCTCTGACCTTTCATGAAGACTTTTTACGAATTCATCCGCCGGGAATCCTCGGAATTCCGGCTCCCGCTGCTTCTCATGGCGGTTTTTGCGGGTATTGTGAATGGTCTTGCCGTTTCGGTGGCGATTAAGTCGGTGGCGATGTTGCGCCCGGGTGAGCTTCCGTTTGAGCAGATGGTGAAGTTTGCGGCCTGCATTGCTGCGTTTTGGATCAGCAAGGAGCATGTGCTCAACCGGACCACCCGCATCATAGAAGGGATCGTGGAAAACGCCAGGATGCGTATCCTGCGCAAGATCCGGAACACGGATTTGCTGGTTTTCGAGTCCATGGATTCAGGCCGGGTATACTCCACGCTTTCGACCGATGCGATGACGATTTCGGTTTCGGCCGGAGCCGTGATTAATGCGAGCTCATCGATTGTCATGCTCGGTTTCATTGTGGTGTTCATCGGGGTGAACTCGATTCACGCCCTGCTGATCACGGCTGGGATGATCCTTTTGACTGTCCTATACTACTTGCACAAGAGCCGGGACGTGGCTTCCGAGCTGAGGGAGGCTTCGATACGCGAGAATGTGTTTTTTGATAATCTCCACGGTGTGCTTTCGGGGTTCAAGGAGTTCAAGCTCAACCGGAAGAAGGCGAACGACTTCTACGAGAAGGAACTGGCGGACGTGGTTTCTGAGACGGCGCAGCTTCGCACACGTGCGGGGATGGCGATGAACCACTCCGTTTTGATCGGACAGACGTTTTTGTTTTTCACGGTGGCCGGGCTATTGTTCATTTTGCCGAACATCAAGCCGGAAGACATTTCAATCATCGGGATGTTGGTGCCAATCGTGTTGTTCTCCGCTGGCCCGATCGGCGATATTGTCGTTGCGATTCCGGCATTGGCAAAAGCGGAGGCTTCCATTCGGAACATTCAGGATTTGGAGGATTTGATTGAATCGGGCCGTTCGTCCGTTGAGCAAATGGCGGAGGAAGTGGGTGACGAGGAGCCCGTGGCGTTCGAATCTCTGGAGCTTCGGCAGGTTTCCTTCCAGTATCCGAAGAACGGGACCCGACCCTTTACGATTCAACCATTCGATCTATCGCTCAACAAGGGCGAGATCGTTTTCCTGATCGGAGGAAATGGTTCAGGAAAGTCGACGGTTCTCAAGCTGTTGACAGCGCTTTACCCTCCGGCATCCGGGAGTTTGTTTTTAAACGGCAGGGAGGTTCAGGAGGATGGTTTTGGTAGATACCGGGATCTTTTCGCGACGATCTTCACGGATTTCTTTCTTTTCAGGAGGTTGCTCGGCGCGACCGGTATGGAGCGCGACCGGGTGATGCGCTTGATGGAAGAGTTCGAGTTGAAGGGCAAAACAGACATCGTCGATGGCTGTATCACCAATACACGGCTCTCCACAGGGCAGCGCAAGCGGCTGGCTTTGATTGTGGCGATGCTTGAGGATAAACCTGTGTATGTGTTCGACGAATGGGCGGCGGATCAGGATCCGGTGTTCCGGAAGTATTTTTATCACGTGATCCTTCCCGAGCTCAGGAATCGCGGGAAGACCGTCCTTGCGGTGACCCATGACGACCACTTTTTCCACATTGCGGATCGGGTATTCCAGATGGAATACGGAACCCTTCTTCCCTATGATGTGAAGGCGCATCACCCCATTTCTGCCGCCAGATGAAGGCGGAGTTGCGAGCAGTATCCATTACTCTGATAGTATGAAGCGAAAAAACACCGTGAAGAATGCAATCCAATCCCTTCTTGTGGTTTTCCTGGCTGCTGGAAGTCTCTCCCCTTGCATCGTCACCGGGGATTCGAACACGCCCGATCTTCGGAATGGATCGTCTTACGCGGATAGCGCATGGCTCTTTGGAATTCCCGGAGCAATGTCGTTCGATGATTCGGGCTGGATGTATGCCGATCGACTCGGTTTTTTCAAAGGCGACTATCCGTGGATTTACGTGGAAGGAAGTGAATGGTGGTACACCAGCCCGGATGGATGGTGGTATCCCTACTCTATGCGGCATGGCTCTCCAGCGAATCAGTCGATTTCTGCGGACAAATGGGGTGAAATCGAGGGGAAGGTGTCAGCCTCGATGGCCAAATATCAGATCCCTGGGATTGCGTATGCGGTAAAGTTTGCGGGGCAGGATCCGATTGTCCGGGCCCTTGGCGTGCGTGATGTGGCGAGCGGCGAAGCCTTGAGGCCCACGGATCGCTTCCGGATCGGCAGCACCTCAAAGAGCTTTATGGGGGTTGCGATCCTCCAGTTGATCGCCAATGGGTCCATCGGAATTGACCATCCGGTGGGGATGTATTTGCCCGATAACGTTCTGACCGGATACGACCGTGAGGCGATCACCATTCGTATGCTGCTGCAGCACACCTCGGGCATCAACAACTACACAAATGTGATCGATGAGTGGAATGTGCCCTACATTTTCGAGCGGGACAGAGTCTGGCGAATGGAGGAACTCGTCGCCATGGTGGATGCAAATGTGAACCGTGAAGAACCGTGGTTGGGTAAGCTCTTTGAACCGGGAAGCAGCTGGTCCTATTCCAATACCAATACGGTTCTGCTCGGAATCATTCTGGAGCGGGTCAGTGGATTGGCGGTTTCGGACTACTTGAATCGCAAGGTCATACCTGCTGCCGGTCTCACCCAGACCTATTCCCCGAATCCGGGCGAGTCGGAGATCCGGGGTGAGCATTCCCGCGGCTATATGGACTGGCAGGATTTCACGGGTGCGGATTTTGTTCCAGCCGGGCTTTCGGATGTTACCGTTTATGATCCGACCGGTGTGGGTCCTGCAGGTGCGATTGTTTCGACCGTTGGTGATTTGACCCGTTGGGCGGAGGCTCTGGCCTTCAACCGTTCGCTGATTCCATCTGAGATCCAGCAGCTCCACGTCAACACCCATGGCTTTGTCGCCACCAGCCTGAATTTGCCTTCTGTTTCATGCGGTTTTCATCTGATCAAGGAGCTGGATCAAATGCACGCCTCCGCCGTGCCGAACATCGCCCATCGTGGTCAGATATCCGGCTATGACACGGTTATGATGTATCTGACCGAAGTGGATTGTGCGATCGTCATGGTGTGCAACCGGACCCTTCCCATGCAGGGCGACCATGTGATCAGCGGACTTGAGGTCGGTGTCTATGAGATGATCAACGTCCTCTTCCCGGAGATGGTGGCCAAGTGGCGTGAACCCTTCCTTGGCTCCGCTCCCATGGATCAACTGAGCGTCCACTCAAACGAGAGCCCATCCTCGCGTAGCCAATCCGCTCCCTTCCGGGCCTTTCCTTTGTCGGAATACTGACGGGGTTGCATGGTTTAGTGGGGTGTGATCAGCGGATTGTTTCTCGGGAATGATTGATCAGTCGCAGGTTCTATTGTTAGAATAGCTAAAGGTTTCAAAGTCTGCTCTGTGGGGTGTATTCCTCCTATCAGAAAAATGCCCCGTGCCAGAAGTATTTTCTGGCCACATTCACTCCGTACATAAAATTGTGCAATTCCCCTCATTATTATGAAGATTACTGACGATCCAATTATCACGCACCTTTACACCGCCGACCCTTCCGCTCATGTGTTTGAAGGTCGAATCTACATTTACCCTTCTCATGACAGGGAGGGAAATATCGAGGATAATGATTTGGGAGACCAATATGACATGGTGGATTACCATGTTTTCTCCATGGACTCGGTTCCCGGGTCGGTCAAAGACCACGGTGTCGCTCTGGCCATGGAAGATATCCCGTGGGTGAGCAAACAATTGTGGGCTCCGGATGCCGCTTACAAAAATGGCCGCTACTATCTATATTTCCCGGCACGCGATAAAGAGGGCATCTTCCGTATTGGAGTAGCTGTGGGGGATCGTCCGGAAGGGCCTTTCAAGGCAGAGCCCAAGCCAATTCCCGGAACATACAGCATCGATCCTTGCAGCTTTGTGGATGACGATGGACAGGCCTACCTCTACTTCGGCGGAATATGGGGAGGACAGTTGCAGAATTGGGATAAGGATACCTTTGATCCGAACGGCAAAGAACCCACCGGGAGCACTCCTGCTATTATGCCGAGAGTCGCTAAACTGGACCAAGGCATGACTACCTTTGATGGGCCTGTCCGCAAGATCGAGATACTGGACGAAAACGGCAAATTATTGCGTGGCGACGACCATGATAGGCGTTATTTCGAAGGTCCTTGGATGCACAAGCGCAATGGTGTCTATTACCTCTCCTACTCAACAGGAGATACCCACTATTTGGTGTATGCCAAGTCGGATAACCCGTTTGGACCCTTCAAATATGCGGGACGGCTGCTCGAACCGGTCATTGGATGGACCACGCACCATTCGATTCTGGAGTTCAAAGGAAAGTGGTACATGTTCCATCATGATGCATCTCTTTCGGGGGGGCGTAACCATCTGCGATGTGTTAAGGTCAAAGAGATCGTTTACGACGAACAGGGCAACATGAAGGTGTTGATGCCTTGAATCGGCATGTCTCGAGTTTAATCATAAGTCTTAAAAAATCCCTGAACGGGACGTTCAGGGATTTTTTGTGTCGGTACTGCATTGGATAACCCTTTGTTGTGCGGATTATCCAGATGTTCAGATCTGGTATTCCTTGTATCGGATGTCCTCGTGGAAGTCCGGGCCCTTCAGGGTAGGTTTCACATATCCGGCGCGAATCGTGAAATCTCCAAAACGCTCACCCGTTTTTCTGGACTCAGCGTAGTCCCGGATGATGGCGCTAAGCAGCGGAATCAGGTTGTTTTGAGGAACGGAATCGCGGTAGAGCTTGTTCAGGCGGGAGCCATTAAACGCTGCACCGAGGTAAACGTTGTAGACTCCCGGAGCTTTACCAACCAGACCGATTTCAGCCAGGTAAGGGCGCGCACAACCGTTGGAGCACCCGGTCATGCGGATCACGATCTCATCGTCCCGCATTCCGCACTCTTTCATGACATCTTCGAGTTGCGACACCAATGAGGGCAGGTAACGCTCGCTTTCTGCGAGAGCAAGTCCGCAGGTTGGAAGAGCTACGCAGGCCATGGAGTTCATCCGGAGTCCGGTTTGATGGAGTCCGCGGTAGAGTTTGTATTGGTTGATGAGCTGCTCAATCGCCGGCCGATCTTCCGGCACAATTCCGGCGATGATCAGGTTCTGATTGGCGGTGAGCCGCATGTCTCCCTTGTGGATGCGGGCGATCTCGCGCAGCCCGGTCTTGAGAGGATAATCCGCTGTATCTTTGATCCTTCCGTTCTGGATGAAGAGTGTGAGATGAAAACGTCCATCGGCCCCCTTCACCCATCCGTAACGATCCCCCGTGCTTGAGAAAGTATAGGGAGCTTCGGGCTCAAAGGTCCATCCGAGCCTGGCCTCGACTTCTTTCTTAAACCATTCGATGCCGCGTTCGTGGATGGTGTATTTGAGGCGAGCGCGTGCGCGATCGGTGCGGTTTCCGAAGTCACGTTGAACCAGCACCACCTTTTCGGCAACGTCGACCACCTTGTCTGCCGGAATATACCCCAACACATCCGCCACCCGTGGAAAAGTGTCCTCCCGGCCATGGGTCATTCCCATGCCGCCACCGACTGTCACGTTGAAGCCCTGAAGTTTACCTTCCGCATCGGAAATAGCAATGAATCCGAGATCGTGGGCGAAGACATCCACATCATTGGATGGAGGCACTGCGATTGCCACTTTGAATTTGCGCGGCAGATAAGTCTTTCCGTAGATGGGCTCCTCTTCGGATTCCCCTCCCGCCACTTTTTCTTCATCCAGCCAGATCTCGTGATAGGCGCGGGTGCGTGGCAGAAGGTGGGTGCTGATGTCGCGGGCCACTTTCAGCACTTCGGCATGAAGATGCGAAAGGTGGGGATTCGGATTGCACATCACGTTGCGGTTTACATCTCCGCAGGCTGCGATTGTGTCGAGCAACGCCTGATTGATCTTTTTGATTGTGGTTTTGAGGTTGCTCTTAATGACGCCATGCAACTGAAAGGCCTGTCGGGTGGTGAGCCTCAGAGAACCGTTGGCCCATGTGTCGGCAATGGTGTCCATCGCCAGCCACTGGTCAGAAGTGCATACGCCACCCGGCACCCTTACCCGGATGAGGAAAGAATAGGCCTTTTCGAGCTTCTTCTTCCGGCGTTCGGCGCGCACGTCACGGTCATCCTGCAGATAGGATCCATGGAATTTTATGAGCTGGACCTCCTCCTCGGGGATTGAGCCTGTAAGCGGATCCGCGATAACTTCTGCCAGGTTTCCTCTCAGGTAGTTGCTGCGGCTCTTCAGTGCCTCGTTGGGATGCAATGGTGCGGAATCAGTAGACATCGCGTTGGTAGCGGTTGGACTTTTTCAATTGGTTAACGTATGCGGAGGCCTCTTCCGGGTTTTTGTTCCCCTCCCGGCCAACGATATCGATCAATGTATTGTGCACGTCGGACGCCATTCTTGAGGCATCGCCACAAACGTAGAAGCACGCACCCTCCTCAAGCCAGCCGAAAATCTCACGACTGTGCTCAAGCATGCGGTGCTGGACGTAGATGCGTTCGGGAGTGTCCCTGGAAAACGCCACGTCCATTCGTGTGAGTAATCCATCCTTATGGTAGTCTTGCCATTCGAGCTGGTAGAGGAAATCGGTTGAGAAATGCCGATCACCATAGAAAAGCCAGTTTTTGCCTTTGGCTCCGGTTACCTGCCTGTCCTGCATGAAGGCACGGAAGGGTGCGATCCCCGTGCCCGGGCCGACCATGATGATCGGGACGTCGGGGTCTGCGGGCAGCCGGAAGTGCCGGTTGGGCTGAACATAGAGCGGAACTTTCTCGCCGATGCCGATACGATCGGCAAGAAAGGTCGAGCACACACCCTTGCGGTTACGCCTATGGGTGTAGTAGCGGACGGCTGCCACGGTGAGATGCACCTGATCCGGATTGGCTCTTTGACTGGAAGCGATCGAATAGAGCCGGGGTGGCAGTCTCCTGAAAAGCTGGATCAGGTTATCCGGAGAAAGGTTCGGAATCGGATACTCCACCAGAAGGTCCACAATCTCGCGGCCCCAGATGAACTCCTGAAGCTTCGCTTTGGACTCCGGACGCAAGAGTTCAGCCAGTTCGTCATTCGGCGAAAGCTCATGATACTTTTGAATCAGAAGCTTGCTCAGGGATGTGGCATCACACTCTTTGAGGATGTAGGACTCGAGGTCGACCGGGTCACCGGACTTGCTGGTGACCGGGTATTCCGGGCTGAGTCCGGCAGCGTGAATGATGTCGCGGATGACTTCCGGGCAGTTGACCGGAAGGATCGCGATAGCGTCTCCAGGTTCGTAGGTGATGCCGGAGTCTTCGAGCGAAAACTCCAGGTGTAGCGTCTCCTTTGACGATCCGGTCCCATTCAGGACCACCCGGTCGAGAAGCGGGGATGGAAAGGGGTTCTTCTTGCCGTAGATGCTGTAGGCTTCTGCAGGAGCTGCTTGCTTGCCGGAGGATGCGCCAGATGCATAATCCGCCGTTCCGCTGCCACCAGCTGCCACCGGAACGGACGCTCTTGCGTGTTCAAGCATAGCAGCGAGAGTGGTATCCATCCAAGAAGAGGCTGCGGATTCGTAGTCTGTATCGCAGTCGCGACGGTCGCATATGCGTTTCCCTCCAAGCTGTTCCATGCGTGCATCAAATACCTTTCCCATTTGGCAGAATTGGTCATAGCTCGAGTCCCCAAGCCCCAACACCGCGTAACGTAAACCGTCAAGACGCGGAGCTTCCTGAGACATGAGCTTTGCGTGATAATCCGCTGCCCTTTCGGGGGGGTCTCCCGCACCCCAGGTGGATACAATCACCATCAGGTTCTCTTCGGTTGGCAGGTCGGTTGGCCGGGCGTCGGACATGTCGAGCATCCGCGCCTTGAATCCCAGTTTGGATGCCCGTTTTTTCGCTTCGGCGGCCAAAGATTCGGAATTGCCCGATTCTGTCCCATACAAGATCGTAATTGAAGGTTTGGGCGGAGTGTGAGTAATCGGGGAAGGCAGCGTCGGACTTTCGGCTTCGAGAATGCCGGAATCCATGAACTGTGTTGCATTTCGCATTCCGCCCTGCAGCAGACTGACCTGATACCCGGACATGAATCCACTGAGCCACTGGGCCTGTTCTCCGGACATCCGGGTGAGAAAATGGTTCAGCCATTCTGCCTCCTGTGGGCTGAACGGGGAATGATCCGGTATTATCTTTCTATTCGTTGCCATGGATCGTATTGAAAATATGCCGTATGTAAGGAAGCTTCTCGATAGGGAAGGCCCTGTGTTAAGTAAAGAAATTTGTTGAAGCTAGAAGAGTGTCTAATTAGGTGAATGGAGAATAACCAAAGCATGATTGAAGAATCCGCAAGCAATAGCTCAAAAACAACTGCTGGAAAGGTCGCGATAGTTGGGGCTGGTCCCGGGGATCCGGAACTGGTCACGCTCAAAGCCCGGCGGTTGATTGAATCATGCAATTGCCTGCTGCATGATCATCTCATTGATTCAGCGTTGCTCGGTTGGTGCGCTCCGGAGTGTGAAGTGATCTGTGTCGGAAAAAGAGCTGGACGACATTGCATGGATCAGTCGGAGATATCGCGGTTGATGGTGGAAAAGGCGATGGAAGGGCGTGATGTGGTGCGGCTAAAGGGGGGGGAGCCGGGTATGTTTGGGCGGCTTGGTGAGGAACTCGCCGCTCTTAGGGCAGCCGGGATAGACTTCGAAGTGGTTCCGGCTGTCACCTCCGCATTTGCGGCCGCGGCGTCTCTGGGTATTCCTCTGACGGATCGGGATTGCGCGTCTGGAGTTGCCCTGTTGACGGGGCATGAGCAGCCGGCGAGGTCCGGAAGCGATGGAGTGGACTGGCGGACGTGGGGAGCGATGGATCGTACCACTTTAGTGATCTACATGGGGGTGCAGCATCTGGAACAAATCACCTCGGATCTGGTCGATGGAGGCAGGGCTGTGGATACCCCAGCGGCTGCGGTTCAATGGGCTTCAACTCCAATGGAACGCAGAGTTGTCGGGACCCTGGGTGATCTGGCGCTTAAGGTGAATGAGGCAGCCCTTGGTGCTCCAGCGGTATTGATCGTGGGCGAAGTCGTGGGCCGGAGATAGCGAAGGTCCGGCAAGATTATCTTTCAGGCCTTCACTGTGAATGTCCTTCACCCGAAAGGCTTGGCGTTTTATGCCGCATTTCTTCCGCAGTTTATTGATCCATCGAGTCCGGCGCTGCGGCAGATGCTGGTTCTAGCCGCTGTATTCATGACTGTCGCAACCTCAGTGCTGCTAGGATATGCATTTGCAGCTTCCCGTTTCAGCAGCCTATTTGTGCGGCCCAAGGCCAAAAGAGCCTTCAATCGCACAGGCGCAATCTGCTTATTTGCCGCCGGTACCTACACCGCCTTTCTCCGCCACAACCCCCAGTCCTGATTTATCTTGGATGGCGAGTGTCTGAACCCCGAATGGCCCGGATTTCCTGCGGACAAAGGACAACCAAGCGACTGTGATCTTTGCGGTGAATGGGAGGAGCTCTCATAACTCAAGACCCTGCAATACTCTTCTGCGGCGCCAGAGTGCGGAGTTCGGTTTTGAACCCAACCGGGCGTCCGGAGCGGATGGGGTGGATGAGGAAGAGGGGGTGCCCGGGCTTGGCTTTTGAGAGGTCGCGGATGGTTTGAATCCACGCTTCGCTGTCGTGTTCCTCTTCTGTCATTTCGACCTGGTCGATTACCGCTTGAGGGAGTAAACGGGCGGGGTCGATCACTCGTGTGGAACCTTTGGAGAGATCGACTTCGGACGTTTGACTGCCTGCGTAGTAGCGGGCGATGGGGGTATCCGCGTTGGACTCGATGGTGATCCCGTTGATCGCTTGGATCCACTTCCATTCGGATATTTGCTGAATGATGGAGGGAATGGATTTTGTGGAATTGCCCGGGAACTCGCGGATCAGTGTCTTGATGCAGGTTGCCTGTTCCAGAAGGCTGAGGGATCCGGAGACATGTGCATGGATCCCGAGTGGCGATCCGTTGTGGTTCAATATAAAGGCCACGCAGTCTCCCCCTTCCATGGGTTGGTGGAGCAGCTCCATTCGATGGGTGGTGGACGAAAGCGTTGACGCCAGAGTAATGTCTCCGAGGAGGGCGTTGAGCAATGCAGCGGGACTCACCGCCATGTCTTTCTCGTCGGCGGGAAGACTGAGTTCAGCTGCTTTTGATCCAAGGGTATTCCTGAGGGTTTCGAGGGAGTTCTGAAGGTCATCAATTTCCTGAACCCTTGTGGATTTGGATCCCGCAGTTGTTGGTAATCCTGCCGTGTCGACTCGGGCTGTTTGGGTGATTGTCTGCAGGCGGGATTTCAGGAACCGGGCGAGGAATTCCGCAAGCCAGGCGCCTGCAAGCATAAGCAGGGCGACTGGCCAAAGCGCACGCTTCCAGAATGCGGGATCAAGGAAGACTTTCTTCGGATCGGGGGAGGCAACTATCCCGATTGTTTCCAATTCGCCACTGTGGATCGAGAATCGCTGCAGAATGGTGCCGGAATCTTCTACGCGAAACGCTGGATAGTCTGCCGAATGCGTCATGGGTTCCCATGATAGGGTTTCGGGTGAGATCGAATCGAACAGAGATGAGTCCGGCCATGCGTAGACCCTCTGATCGTCACGGAATAGAGCGAAACGGAGATCCGGAATGTTCCGCAGAAGATGATCCGATTTCTTGGACAGGGTTTCCCTGAAGAATACTTCGGGACGCGCATCGGATGCCAGTGTGGCGAAACTCTGGAGGATGGTGCATGTGTCGTTCATGCGCTCCCATTCGGCTTTCCACGCATCCCTGCGTTCGAACCCGATCAAAAGTCCAATGAACAGCAAGCCCAACAGAATTGTGGGAGGTAATACCAACAGGTGACTGAAACGACGAAGGTTCACGTATGGAGTCGGATCATGGGTTCAAGGGACAGAGAGGTGAATGCCGGCAAATTCATCCAATACCGGAATGCCGTCTGGATTTGCTGTGGATTCCGGATTGAGCATGAGGGCCCAACCAACTGCCGGATCAATCCGGATCGAGCCAATACCAGCAAGGGTCTGGTTAGGGCTTTCCATAGGGGCGATCATCCATCCGTTGTGCTCGGGTGAAAGGTGAAAATGGAGATCCCCAGACTCACTGTTGAACAGGAACAGGCTGAGTGTTCGGGAATGGAAAATCACATCGGAAACACATGACGGATCTTGCAGGATGATTGAAGCGCTTAACTTCAGGCTCAAGTCCAGGCTCGAGGCCGCCAGTGTGTCGGGCTGGTCCGTTCCGGCGAGGGGAGGAATCCACCAGAATGCGCTCCACGAGGGGGACAGAGCTCGAAATCCGATGGAAGCAGTTCCACTGCGGGATGAGGCCAGAAAACGGGGTGTGGTTTTTTCGATCCGGCTTGCACAGGTTTGCCCGTCCTGCGCTTCCATCTGTCCGGCTGCCATACTTCTCGCGTGATCAGTGATCCCGCTTGTGATCGCATTGTCCAGCGTAACCTGCTGATCTTTCAGTCCGGAAATCACGACGCTGATTTGTTGAAACTCGTGGATGCGGAAGGACTGCAGCGTGGTGGTTGCATCCCCGCCGGCGAGCCTGATTAGATGGGAGCGGATGAGCGCGATGGGAGAAACAAGGGAGCGGGAGGCGCGGATGGCCACCAGAAAGGTCAGGACGATTCCGATGATGACGGAGATGATGGTGGCCAGAGTGGCTTGTCTCTCCCTTTCAGTGATGATGTCCACTGGAATATCCGCTCCAACCATGCCTTGTGCTTTTCCATCCTGAAGGACGATTGGGCCGAAGCCGGACTTAAAGAGCCCCCATGCCTCCCAATTCTGGACGGGCAGAACAAGGGGCTCCAGGTTCGCTTCGGATTTGACTATCAATGCGGCTGCTCCATCGGGGGGTGAGTCTTCCTGTCCAATCGGAGAAAAGTCCTCGGGCTCTGAACCGTCGAGCACATAGGCGAGCCGGTTTTCCCCGGTCATGTGGAAGGTGTAGAGGTAGGTCAGGCCTGTCGTGCGGCGAATGTGGGTGATGATGTCGACGTGCCTAAGGTAGAAGGGCGTGGTGGCCGGGTCAACTGAGGGACCGGAATCACTGTTGTGAGAAGCTTGAATTTTCTCCGCATCTGATGCAGGATCGGCGGTCGGCATGAGGTTGTGATGCTGCTCTGCATCGAGGAGAACCCCCACCAGGGTGACAAGATTGCTGAGTTTGGCGTCGAATCCGTGAAGCACGCCCGATTGCACACGGTGGTGAAGCGCCAGGCTTAGCAAGAGCGTTCCGGCGAAAAAGAACGGAAACAGGATGAGCAGAAGCACCCAATAGAGATGGAGTCCCTTACGCATGCGATGATTCCTCCATTGTAAGCGGGTTTTCTGCCGGGTGTGTGTCCCGATCGCTCCTGCCAGTTACGGAAAACCCTGTCTTCGGGTGGATCTGATGGATGCGTTGGAGGCGCTCAAATGAAATCAACAGTCCGTGCGTCGTGCCTGTTGTCCTGAGATCCGCCGATAGTTCGAGTGAGCGGGACGATGAAGTCAGCCCAAGCGGGAATCCGCGGGCTATCCGCACAGGTTTGGTGGATGCCGGTGTGGTCCAGTCCGTATCAGTCATCGGGAGCATCACGAAACCCTCGGGAACCGGGGCATCCAGAGCCAGGCTCACCGGCTGGAAATAATCGATCAAGGCATGGATTTCGTGAACTTTCAACGAACTGAATAGCGGAGAATCCCGCAGAATCATGAGCCGGGTGAATGGCGAATCCGGCTGTGTGTCGATGTTGGTATCGTCCGTTGAGAGTTCCGGGAGAATCCAGCTGCGCGAGGAGTCTAACGTGTGTGGAAGCGCCGACCAGATAAGATTCGGATCAAGATTTACCTCGTGCCGGATGCAGGCCTGCGCTGCGGCAGCCGCAATCCATGGACGGTTGCTTCGAAGCGCGAGTTGAATGACCCTGGGGGCGTCGGATGTCGCCTGCCCGGAACAAGCGGAATCCTGCCTGGTGTTTCCGGAATCGCCGGTTTTGTCCGAAGATGGGTAGTGTTTGAAGTAAGCTTCGATGTGCCGGAATCCGGAAATGCCCAATCCCTCAATGAGAATCTCGGCGGCGTTTGCGCGATCCTTTGGGTTCCCGGAGTTGAGGGATGCGAGGATGATGATGTGGTCGGGGATCCTGCCGGCGCTGGAGAGGATTTGCAGCATCCATTCAAATGCGTGATCCTCAAGCTCCTGAATAGAGCGCCGGAGCATCGGAAACCCGGTTTGCCCGGTTATGGTATCCGGAATCAGAACAGACACGTCTCTCAGGAATTTGGCCTCTTGTGTCGCTTGGATGAGCAGATCTTCCCATGCGAACTCAACCTGGGCAAATGACAATCCAGCAAGCGCTTCCAATGCCAATGACCGCATGGGATACCCGGAATGCGGATGGTGGAGGATGTTGAGCAGCCCCGGGATCGCCCCAAGTCCGGCGTTCGAGATCGCCTCCATGAGGGTCTGACGTTCCTGTTCGGTGTAGTCTGTTCTGGCGCGGATCGCATCGACGAGACCTGGCGCATCGCGGGAAATCTGAAGGATGCCGAGTATTGCGGGAATCTCCTCCGGCTCCGCATGACGAAGCCGTGAGGCTGCGGCGCGGGCCGTGTAAGGTTTGTCAGGCCCGGCCCTTTTCGTGAGCTTTGCAAGCTCGCTGTCCAAACGAATGGCGGGTGGTTTCGATGTCTGCGGGTATCTCGAATCGAGTTGGGAAAGCGGATTCCTGCGGCATGAATCCCGGGTTTCTCCTATTGCCTTTTTTGCCCGGGCCTTGTCGCCCTTGAGGTTGTCGGCAATTCCGCCCACATACAGCTGGTTGATGATGTAGGCGGTTATCGCCGCTACGAAGGTTGCCGCAATCCCGAAGAGAGCAATCTTGCTAGTGGGAAAAGTGTTGAGTCCGTACATCAGCGCGGCGCCTGAGATCGCAATGGCGATTGGCTCACCCATTCCTTCAATGAAGGTGCGGATGGAGCGTTTCTCGTGGTGGGGCAGCGCGTTGAACAGCAGGTTGGCGTTGTTGTTGTCAACTGCACAGAGGATGGTTTGGTAGGCAAAGAAGCCGAACACTGCGGCGGCGAAGGTGAAGTCGCTGAAATACCAGAAGAAGGCTGCGAAGTAGACCAGTGGCTGAATGAGGACAATGTTCCTCACTCCGATGCGGGCTACCAGAAAATTGAAGGCAAATAGTGAGATGATGAGGTTGAATACATAGGCGATACTGTAGAGTTGCCCAAACAGGGCGATGATCTCCTGTTCGTTGCCATACTTCGAAAACACTGAGAAGGAGAGGTATTCGTTGGCGGTGTTGAGGAGGGGGAGAAGGAAATAGAGAAGTGCCGTGAACAGCGCGTATTTCGAGCGCTTGACAGCCCTCATACTGGAGCGGATCGTGTCAGCGATCGATTCGGTATCCGGTTCACCCGTGTCTTCGAGGTTCACGAATCTCCTTCGGATGGCTATGCCAACAGGGATCGAAAGGATGGATAGTGCGGCCCAGATGTAGAGGATCCAGAAGGAGTCGACGCGTGAGGACAAAGCCGTGAGCAATCCCCCGGCGAGAATGACGCCTCCACAAGACCCCGCGTTGATAATCCCGTATAGGCGCTTGCCCTCGGAAAGCGGGAAATAGGCGTCCACGAAGTTCCAGAATATCGTGTAGAGTCCGATATACCAGATGCTGGTGAAAATCTTTCCGGAAAAGATCACAAGCCCCGGATTCCCATCTCCTAGGGAGGTTTGGAAGAGGATCGCCAGAGTCGCTGCCCCACAGGCAATCGCGACGAGTGCTATTGATAGTGCCTTTTCGATGGAAAACCTGGACTGAATATAGGATGAAAGCGGGGTGAACAGGATCATGAACAAGGGCATGATCACGTAGACCATCGGAAGCTCATCCGCTCCAAGTTCTGAAAGAAAGACGGCGTCGGTAACGCTGAGTCCCATGGCGAGACCGCAATGCACGAGAAATCCCAGTGCAGCGAACCATGCGGTTTTCGCACCTTCACCCGGGAATATCTGCAGAAGTCTCATCGATCGATACGGGAGGGAGCTGATCCTCTATAGCACGGCTTGGGAGCAATGCCAACTCAGGTTGCTTTGCGGATCAGAAAAACCCGGCTGGTGTGGTGGTGTGTCTCGTGTCTGAAGTTCTCATGCGGTTCCTCCTCCCACGAATGCACCCTTGATCCGACGATTCTGAATCCGGCTGACTCAAGCAGTGAGACCGCTTCCTCCTCCTCGTAGAATCGATAGTAGAATTTTCCGGCGAAGAGAAATCCGCCGTCCGGCTGCGGTTCCATGCCGACGGAGGAGATGGAGTCTGAGAAGTCCGGAATATTGAGTAGGATGTGTGCAGAGGGAGCGCAAATACGGTGAAGCTCGTGCATGACCTCGCGGGCGTGGGGCAGGGTCTCAAAGACGTCAAACATGCCGATGAATGCGAAGGATTGGTCCGGAAGGGGGATTTTGGAGAGGTCGCAGCAGTGGAGGTGAACGTTCTCCCTATAGGGGGCAGGGATCTTGGAGATCGCACTGGGAGAGGCATCGCAACCGTGGACCGGATTTCCTCCCAAACTCAGCATGAACCCGAGGTTACGTCCTTCGCCTACTCCGGCTTCGAGAATCGGTTTTCCTTCCAGTCCCAGCGAGCGGAGTGTCGGTTCCCATTCGTGCAAGAAGTGGATGGCATGCGATCCCCATACCGGATTCCCGGTTTCTGCGTAGAGGTGGTCCCACGCCTGGATGTTCTGTTGATTGAGTGGATGATTCACGGGTGAAGTATCGGGTCGAAAACGCGTTGATGGGGCTGGTCCGCCTGGATTTCTAACGGAGGAACCCGCACAGGATGTGGATGTCGGGCGTGGGTTGATACAACGAATGATCTTTGAAGAAGGGCAGAAGCTCTGCAAATACCTCCGCTGGAATTACTCCGAGGTTCATGATCACAAGGCAATTCCAGTTCAGCTGTTGCAAGTGGCGCAGGATGCCGAGGTGAAGGCCGATCCTTCCCCCTTCCACTGGGTAGGCAGAACGCGCGGGCATGCGATCGTAGTATGCGGCGTCACGCTCGTCCCCATACAGGTCGGTTCTGGATCCCCAGGGAGGGTCCGCAAACAGAATGTCCGGTGCGGGTCTGTTGCCCCACCCGGAGAAGTAGTCGCTTTCGAAGAGATCGATATCGACGCCGAGTATGCGGGCGTTATCCCGGGCCACTTCAAGGGCGGCCGGATCGACATCCAATCCGCTCAGCACAAAACCGGGGTGCCCGAGTTTCAGCGACAATGAAAGGGTTCCCGCTCCGGTTCCAAACTCCGCAATCCGGGGCGGCCGGCCGTGCTCGTTCTGAAAACGCATCGCGCATGTGGCGACTGTATCCACCAGATAGGAGGCTTCGGGATCGGTGATGTAGGCCCGCTCGTCAATCCGGAAGCGGATGCCCCGGAAGTAGAACGCGCCCACCACATACGGAGCCGGCTCGCCTTGTTCCCATTGTTTGAGGCCTGCCCGCAGCATGTCCGGATCATGGCCAAACTCTTTTTCGATGAGGGCTCTGGGGCTCAGACCATGGAGACCTTCCTGAATTGCAGTGTCAAAAGCGATAGACTCGGGAAGGGTCATGGGATTTTGTATTTGAACATCAGAGCAAAGAAATTGCGATGGGTGCAAACCTATGATCGGATGATTCCCCGCAGGATGAAGCGGGAATAACGCTGGGCTCGAAACCTGGGCCGAATCGAAGCCTCATCCGTTTACACCATCCCGATCCGGAATCAGCGCCTCGTGAAACAGTCCCCTCATGCAGTGATTGGAGTTCATCGAAGCGCCGTATCCACCGGCGTTCAGGAATGCGATGCGATCGTCCGGAGCGTAGTCTGGAAGAGCGATGTTCTCAAACCAGAGATCCGCGACTTCATTGATGTTTCCGGCGATGGTCGAAAGCTGGAGTTGGGCGCTAGTGGCCAGCGGGACCGGATGAACAGGCAGTTTGTAGAACACCGGCTCCGGATGGATGTTGAATCCTCCGTTGACCCAGACAACCCGGCGCCCGCATTTCTCCTCCACGTTGGTGACTTCGAGCACCAGCAGACCGGCGTCCTTTACGAGGTAGTCTCCGGGCTCGATCCAGATCTCATAAGGAGCGTCTGCGCAGTGTCTTCGGATGATCCCGGCCCATTCGCCGAGCGAAAGTGGTTTGTCGTCCGGGCTGAGGGGGATCCCGAGTCCGCCTCCCAGGTTCAGGTAGCGGAGCCCCGGTAGTTCCTTCGCGAGGTGGCTCATGGTCTGCACGATGGACTCGAATGCGGGCAATTGATCATCCAGATAGCCGCATCCACAATGACAGTGCAGTCCATCCACGGTGAGCCCGAGATCACGGGCAATGCTGACCGCTTGAGGAAGTGCGTCCGGGGTGATTCCGAATTTGGAGAATGATCCTTTTCCGCTGTACGCCAGGAGCGGGTTTTTCCGGTAGCCGATCCCAATCTCCGGATTGACCCGGATCCCGATCGAACGGCCCGGATGGATCGCGGCTACCTTCCGGATATCGCCGATGGAGTCGCAGTTGACCGTGACATCCGGGTAGGCGAGGATGCGTTCCCATTCAGCCGCCGCCAGCCCTGTGGCGGTGAACGATACCTGCCGGTTGGGAAATCCGCAGCTTGTTGCCAAAGCGAGTTCTCCGATCGAGCAGGCATCGACTCCAACCATCCCGTCCATCGCCATGGCGGTGAGGATTGGGGCAAAGCGATTCGATTTCATCGCATAGAGGACCCTGTGCCGGGTTCCGGTCATCTCCAGCGCCCCTATCAGCCGGCGGGTGTTGTGCCGTATGCGGGCGATGCTGTAGAGGTAGAGAGGGGTTCCCGCCTGATCAGCCTTCTCCCCGGGATCGATTCCCGCGAAACGGAGGCTTCCCCCTTCATAGCGGAGGTCAGACCGCTCCCACCAATGCATAGCCACGCCTTTGTTCTCCGCTTGCATAGGGTTATAAATCGATTGTCCGGCCGGATTGGGGATTGAAAAGCGGGCCATGAGGCGGGTTCCGGCGGCGCCTCTGCCCGGTGAAGTTGCGGCGGGAATGACACCCGCCCTTTACACCTTCAAAAAAGCAGGCTACATCGATGCTGTCAAAAGGAGATGCAGCGTTCTTTTCAGGTGGATGATGGTGGAGTCCATGTTTGGGTTGCCAGTGGGATGCGTTCGGATGTGCATGATCGGAAGCTGGATCAAATCGCGGATCGGATGATGTCGACGGCCG
>JAPXRV010000065.1:0-19611 GCA_033813415.1 Opitutales bacterium
ATCGGGAGAGAAGATTGCAGAGCACAAGGTGTATTACACGCCAAGTGGAACCGCATCCGCTGCGATTGTGGAGGGCCGTTTGGTGGTGGTCACCTATACAAACCAGAATGCGGCAATCGGGCAGGACGGGGCAGTGGAGATGTTTGCCTGTGAAACCTCCTACAACTACGGGATTGGTTTCAGCTCGGACCATCAGCTTATCCTGACCGGTGGATTGGCCGACATGGCGTTGACATCCACCCGGGACTGGTCGTCGAAGAAACTCGGAGTCAGCAAACGCCTGCCATCCTGGCCGGAGTATTTCAAGGGCTTTGCTGCGGGCAGCGAGGGCGTATGCTACGGGGCATCGGATGGATACCGTGTGTTCATCCTCGGGAGGGACGGATCGGTGGTCCTTGAGAAACCGGTTTTCTGATCGATGTCGCGGATGGGTTTGCGGAACCGATGACAATCGGGTTTCTGTTCCCGGAATGGTTCCGCCCTTCAGGGAAGCTCGGCCAGGATGGACTCCCGGGCCTCCTGAAGGGCTTCCTGCGTGACGCTCTTCGCAAGTTCACGTGCCTCGAGGAAGCGCTTGAGTTTGGCCAATACTTGGGCTTTGCGGAGCCGGATGACATCCCGCTCGAATAGATTATCGGTGGACTCGAGCAGGTGATCCCATTTTGCGAGTGCTTCATTCCAATCCGGATTGAGCAAATCGAAATAGGCTTCGGCGTGGCGCATCGCAAAGTCGCGGACATCGGGAGCCAGTTCCGTTGCCGTTTGAAACGAGCTCATCATCAGCTCCTCAGCCTCAGAAATCGACAGGTCACGGTTGAGGACGAGCGGATTCTTGTAGGTGTAGATGAGTTCTCCCAACTGGTAGTGGTAGGGTGCTGCGTCCGGATCGAGAAAGCAGGCTTTCCGGAGGTGGAAAAACGCTTCGGAGTAGTCTCCCTTCTCTGC
The DNA here is from genome assembly GCA_033813415.1 of Opitutales bacterium. Lineage (GTDB taxonomy): Bacteria > Verrucomicrobiota > Verrucomicrobiia > Opitutales > JAFGAQ01 > JAFGAQ01. Next base: position 946 of record JAPXRV010000065.1, read on the forward strand.
TGCATGGTTTCCCAGTTGCTGGTTAACCACCGCGACATGCGGGTCGATTTTGTTGGCTGCCAGAAACTGCTGATGCGCCTCCTCTTTCATGTCCAGCTTGACCAACAGTTTCCCGTAGAGGATGCGCCCGAGGATGGCATCGGGGTGTTGCTCAACCCATCTGCTGTAATCTTCCAGAATCCCGGCCGCCGTGGACTCGAACTCTTTCTGGGTGTTGCGTCCCATTTGCGCCATCTCATCGAGGTGTTGCAGCGTTTTCTCCCTTTCGACGATGGCGAGAAGCGCCTCGTGAGCCTCCGGATCATCCCCGGCCTTGGAAGTCTCCGGGGCAGATTGCAGGGGAGCCCATAGCGCGATCGATAGGCCGAGTGCGGCGAGCCAATGAGGAACGGGTTTCAGAAATCGGGAAGATCGGTGCATGAGAATTCGAGTTCGAACACCAGCTTGGATGAGAGCCGGGTCGAAATCATTCAAATCAATTCCACCTGTCTTCGTTCTGTAGCGGAAATTTACCGGTGATGGATTCCGGTTGCTTCAGAGGGTCGATGGAGCGGCTCCGAATAGAAGGGCGGGTTCGACGGGGGTGAGGCCGACTTTTGCGAGAGCGGCTAGGGCATCCTGGGGTTTGTCGAAACAGAAGACCATGACCGCACTGCCTTCGCCCCTCAGGTTGTAGGCATACATGTATTCGATGCTTACCCTGGCACCCAGGAGGAGATCGGTCACTTCGGCGAGGCCACCGGGACGATGGGGTACATGGATGGCGTAGACTTCGCTTACCTTAACGACTGCGCCGGCCTTTTCGAGGAGCTCACGGGCGAGCTCCCATTCGCGGATGATCATCCGCAGGATCCCGAAGTCACGGGTGTCTGCAAGCGTGAGCGTGTGGATATTCACGCCGCCGTCTGCGAGGACGCGGAGGTATTTGGTGAGGCTTCCGGCTTCGTTTTGGACGAACACCGATATCTGATTGAGTTTCATGATGGGGTCAGTTTTGGGGTTGGTTGCGACGATCCGAAACGCGGGCGATCTTGCCCTCGCTGCGGGCGAGTGTGCGGGGTTCCACGAGTTGGAGCTCAGCCCGTATGCCGATGATCTGCTCGACAGCATGGGCAAGGCGCTGACGGAGGGATTGCAGCTCCGATACTTTGTCGCTGAAATACTTTTCGGTGACTTCGACCTGGATGGTGATTTGGTCGAGGTTGTTCTGGCGGGTGAGAATGATCAGGTAGTGGGGAAGGGTATCTTCGATCTGGAGAATCGCTGTCTCGATCTGAGACGGGAAGACGTTGACCCCGCGAATGATGAACATGTCGTCGCTGCGCCGGTTGATCCGGCGTATCCTGCGGATGGTGCGCCCGCAGCCGGATGTGGTGGTGAGAATGGAGGTGATGTCGTGGGTGCGGTAGCGCAGAATCGGCATCGCCTCCTTGCTGAGGGTGCTGAGAACCAGCTCACCTTCTTCTCCATCGGGAAGGGATTCGCCGGTCTTGGGATCGACAATTTCGGGGAAGAAATGGTCTTCGAAAATGTGGAGTCCGTCCTGGGCTTGTGACTCCGCTCCGACACCCGGTCCGATGATCTCGGAAAGGCCATAGATATCGTAAGCCTTGATGCCCGCGAGCTCTTCGATGCGTTTGCGCATCTCTTCTGTCCATGGTTCCGCGCCGAAGAAACCTGCCCGAAGCGGGAGCTTGCGGATGTCGACCCCGATCTTTTCCGCGTGGTCAATGATGTGGAGGAAATAGGATGGGGTGCAGCAGATAACGGTGATGCCGAAATCCCGCATGAGCATGATCTGGCGATCTGTATTGCCACCGGAGACCGGAATGACGGTTGCTCCGAGTGCTTCCGCTCCATAGTGGACTCCGAGGCCGCCCGTGAAAAGCCCGTATCCGTAGGCGTTCTGGATAATGTCTCCCCGGCCGACCCCTGCACAGGCAAAGGTGCGCTGGATTACATTTTTCCAGACATCAATGTCGTTTTGTGTGTAGGCGACAACGATGGGTTTTCCGGTGGTGCCGCTGGATGCATGCAGCCTGACAATATCCGACATCGGACTTGCGAAGAGCCCGAAGGGGTAAGTGTCGCGCAGATCGGATTTCTCGGTGAAGGGAAGCAAGCGGATGTCGTCGAGCGTGCGGATGTCAGCCGGGGTCAAGCCCTTCGCTTCCATTCTGGATCGGAAGAGTGCGACATGCTCGTAGCAGCGCTTAACCGTGGCGCGGAGTCGTTGGAGCTGCAGGGAGCGCAGTTGGGGGATGGGGAGGAAATCCGGAGCACTGGCCGGGAGGAAGAGGCACTCGGAATCATTCCAATGATGCTGGTTCATATTCGTATTTTTCGGGAGAGTTGAATGGGGTTCAGATGGCTTTGCCGAGGGATCGGCCGTAGGCAAATGCCTGGCGGTTGCCTTCATGGAGCTTCGGCGCGAAGGATGCTTCCAGGGCTTCGAGCCAGAGCGATTCTGGAAACTCAGTGAGGTAGGTGCTGAGGATTCCCATGGCGGCAACGTTGATGGCCTTGAGGCTGGGAAGGCGGGTGGGATCAATCGTAGAGGTGTTGATGTGAACACCGTCAGCTTTGAGTTCCGGCTTGTGAATGTCTTCCCAATCCGGAGCGAGGGTGACGAGGTAGTCCACTTCGCCGAACGGAATCATCGGGCTCTGAATGGAGGATCCTTCGGGCGCGATGCGAACCTCGCTTGCCACCGATCCACCCCGCTGGCTCATGCCATGAACTTCCGCCTTTTTGACGTCCCTGCCGGAGTTGAAAACTGTTCTTGCAAGGACTTCGGCTGCACTGAGGACTCCCATGCCCCCGAGACCTGCGATTTTGATGTTGAGTGGAGACTGGTTCATGCTGAAGGAGCGGTTGGGCAGTTTGCGGTTTCGGTTTTCTGAGAGCGTCCGCGGCCGGAAGTGAGAACACAGGGCTGACGGGCGACAAAGAAATGGAGCTTGTCGTCGGCGCAAGACTCGGCGAGGGCCGCGCGGAGTGCATCGGCTTCGCGTGTCGGGTGAAAGACCCTGACATCTTCGATGCCGCATGCGCGTGCCAACTCCTCGATGAGGATGCGGCGTGCTGGGGCGTGGTCGATATTGCGACCGGAGCCCGGGTTCTCCTGTTGTCCCGTCATCGCGGTTGTGCCGTTGTCGAGCACGAGAATGGTGTGGCCTGTGGGAGGCGGGTTGTAAGCCATCTCGATCAACCCGTTGACCCCGGTATGGAGGAAGGTGCTATCTCCGATGACGGATACCACTTTGCGGGCCTCGTTTTCAGGGAGGGTATGCCGGAGGCCAAGGCCCATACCGATGCTGGCTCCCATGCACAATTGAGTATGAAGCGCCCGAAGGGGTGGCAATGCTCCGAGTGTGTAGCATCCGATGTCGCCCGCGACAATAGCATCGACATCCCTGAGGAGTCCGAAAACCTGGGTATGGGGGCATCCCTTGCAGAGCGCGGGAGGTTTCGCGCGGGCAGGTGGAGCGTCGGGTTCGGGCTGGCCGGCGACCAGACGGCGGACCCGGCTCACGTTAAGTTCCCCATGCCTGAAGCTTTCGGGGTTGGTTTCCGCCGGGATCCCCGCCGCACGAAGGGACTCGCTCAAATAGGGATCATTTTCCTCGACGGCGAGAATGCGTTTCCGGTTCTGTGTGAAGGAACGGATTCGATCCATCGGCAGTGGGTAGGTGAGCCCAAGTGAAAGGATGGCGGCATCGGGAGCCGCTTCCTGAGCATGCAGAGAGGATACTCCGGAGGTTACAATCGCGAGCGGTGCATCGGATGGTCCGTAAACCTTGAATGGACCCTCTTCATTGTTCCACCGGGCAATTGCGGCGAGTTTTCCCCGGAGGACCTTGTGGGCCGGGCGTGCGTGTGCGGGCACCATGACGCTCTGTTCGATAGGCCTTGTGAAGGCGAGGACAGGAGGAGGCTCCGGTTGATAGGTGCCGGAGACGATTCCGCCCGTGTGGCATACTCTTGTGGTGAGGCGAAGTATCACCGGAAGTCCCCATTTTTCGGAAATGCGGAAAGCGATGCGTGTGTAGTCGTAAGCCTCCTGAACGTCTGAAGGCTCAATCACCGGAATCCCTGCGGCCTTTGCGAGGCTTCGGGTGTCTTGTTCGTTTTGACTGGATGCGAGGCCTGGATCATCGGCACACGCCACAACGAGTGCTCCGCTCACTCCACTGTAGGCTGCGGTGAAAAGGGGGTCGGCTGCCACATTGAAGCCCACATGCTTCATGGTGACCAGCGCGCGTCCTCCGGCAAATGCGACTCCAAGCGCGACTTCCGCGGCGACTTTTTCGTTTGGCGCCCATTCAGCGGCGACGCCGTGCGAACGGAGTGCCGGGAGGATTTCGGAGGAGGGCGTTCCGGGGTATCCCGTGCCGCGTGTGATGTTGTGATGAGCGGCTGCGAGAGCGACGGCTTCGTTGCCACTCAGGAATACTCGAAAGGGGTTCTGCATCGCCATGATTCATAAGAAATGCTGATATTATGCAACGAAAAATGAGGGGGAATCCCGCTAGTGACGGGTTGACCGCGCAGGTGCAATACGACATGAGAATGCATTATGTCGGAACCATTTCTCTTTTGGAACCCCGGTTCAGCGCCTTTGAAGAAAACGGATATGGTAATAGTGTGCGGGTTTCTCGGCGCCGGGAAAACGACCCTCTTGAATCATCTGCTGGCTAACCCGGGATCGGCACGTCTGGGAGTTCTTGTGAACGACCTTGGATCCGTGAATGTGGATGCATCGTTGGTGGCCAACCGGGTGGAGGAATTGGGGGCATCGCCTGTGGGTGTGATGGAGTTGAGCAGTGGTTGCATCTGTTGCTCGATGCAATCGGGAATGATGGATGCCCTGCTTGAAATGGTGAACACTTACAGTCCCGATGTTATTCTGTTGGAGGCGAGCGGGGTTGCGGACCCGAAGGGGATTTTGGAGACGCTAAATCAGCCGAATCTCTGTGGTCGCAGAGGTTTTGATCTAGTGTCGATCAAGCATGTGGTGTCGGTGGTGGATGGTTGCAGCCTTGGGGAGTTGGTCCGTGAGTCTTCGGATGCGGGCATCAAACTACATTGGTTATTGGGAGGAGATGGACGACGCCCAATCGGAGAACTCATGATGGAGCAGATGGAGTGCTGTGATCTGGTGGTGATCAACAAAGCCGATCTCTTGTCTGAATCTGAGGCTGGCACCTTGAAACGTGTGGTTTTGGAGGTCAATCCGGGTGCGTCAGTCCTGCTCACACAACAGGGGGTAGTAAGTTCCGAAGTTGTTTTGGGTGGGGAATGTGTTGATATGAGCAAGATGCTTTCGGGCGCCGGATGGCGCCGGATCCTGATCGATACTTTGTCCGCGCCGGAATCCGGAATCATGTTCAAGCGTGTATTGGAACCTTCGGATAAGCCGCCGGGGGGAGGAGCAAAGCTGCAAAAATCAGCGGGCTCCCACTTTCATGACGACTACGGGTTGAAAACCTTTGTCTATCGGAGACGTGTACCGTTTGATGAGGCCAGATTGATGCGTTCGCTCCGGAAGGGTATGAGTGGTGTGTTGAGGGTGAAAGGTTTTATCTGGCTCAGCCGTGATCCGGAGAGCGTGGGTCTGTTGTCGATAGCCGGGCGTTCACTGAGAGCCGACCGCCTGAGTGAATGGTGGTATGAGCGGGTAGCCCGGGGGGATTTGAGTATGGAGTCGATTCCCGAAAAGGTGAGAAGTATATGGAAGGAACCATGGGGAGATCGCAGGCAGGAGTTGGTATTTATTGGTATCGGGATGGATCCATCATCCATTGAGGCGGATCTGGATGCCTGTTTGGATACCAGGTTCTCAGCCTAGTCCGGCTGGCGTCTCCTGTGGTGGGTCAGTTTGTTCCGGTGGCGGCGTATTCGAGAATGGCTCCGGGATCCTCATCCGATGCCTGAATGGTGAATTGGATGGGTTGGCCTACTCTGATTGTTTGATTTCCCACTTGAGCCAGAATGGGTGGGTGGTTGACGGGAGGCTGTTCTCCTTGAACGACGATGTGCGAAAGGGTGGAATGATAGCTTTCAATATCCGCCCTATCGAACGCACTGACCGAGTAGACGTATTCCTGCCCGCTGACAACATTGGTGTCGACAAACCAGAGCCCGGGTGTGGTCGCGTAGGTTCTTCCATTCCTGAAAACCCTGTATCCCGAGACTGCCTGATTGTCCGAGGACGCGGACCAGTTCAGGGTGACTGTTCCATTTGCGCTGGAAACGGTGAAGTTCTGCGGAACTGTTGGCATTTGGATATCGGTATCCATGGCGACGAACTGATAGGCTTCTCCTGTTGGTTGAGGGGTGCCATCGGGCAAAATGCGAACATAGTACGTCCCCGGAGACAGCCAGTTCTCTGCCCATACGCTCCCTGTCGCGATCGGTTGCATTGAAGCATCCAGCAACTCAACATGAATGCCAGACTCCCCTTGGCTGGTGGCCATGGCTCTGAATCCGAACCCATAGTTTGAGTCGTAACGGTAGTAGACGGATGGGGTTGCTGTTGACAAGAACCCCGTGTGCACGAAGGCAAGCTCATCAATGATGAACGGATCGGTGAGCGTGCCCGATCCAAGGTATCCTGCGGGTTCGGAATCCAGTGGACCGGGTGTGGCGACTCTTGATTCATACATCCGCTGTAATGCTTCGAGTGAGAGTAGATTGCGCAGATTGTAGCCGTAATCCAAGTCTTCCGCATTGAACCATGCGATCTGATTGTATTGGACATAAGTGGGGTGGACGTTATCGCCGCCCAACCCATGATTCGGCAGTGACCACATGGCGTGTTGGTAGTTGAGGAAAGGCACTTGTCTATCCTGACTCAAGGCCCGTATGAGATGCCCCAAGGTGATGGATTCGTCGTAATGATCGCCGGACAAGGGAGGGGCGGTCATGATTGGAATTACCCCATTGGAAATGCAGTTGTCGATGAGAGGCACAAACCGCCTCATGATGTAGTCCATTTTCTCGCCCAGATTTCCATACCCGCCTACATCATTTGAGCCATACATAACGATGGCGTAGCGGGGATTCATGGAATCAATTTCCTGCAGGAGTGGAGATGGGTTGCCACTGATCGCCCAATCAGCGGATGCTCCAACCATCGTAGCGAGGCTGTCGCGAGCAAAAGGGGAGTAGTATTGTTCCTGACCCTCATCGAATACCCGCGATGGAACCTCCAGCGTGAGAAAGTATTCAAGAGCGGGCCGCAGGTATTCTTGCGCTGAAATGTCCCGCGCAAATTCCCATGGCATCGTGTCTGGCGTCCAGTCCGGAAGGTCGAGTTGGCAGAGAAATTGTGACATATGCCCTCCTCCCGCCGAAATTGAGTCTCCGACCTTGATGAACATCGCTTCCGGATGTTCAGGGGCAAGCGCCGCGACTGTGTTGATGTTGTCCAATACGTTTTGTGTAAGCGGCGATTGGATCAGGTTTTTCCGGTAACGGGTTTTGGCTCCGGTAGCCATTTCAAGCAAGGGATTGAATGATGACGCTACGGATGGATCTGACGCATCGTCTCCGGGATAGGAGTGGAGGGGAGACTCCCCTCTTGGGTTCGGCACGGCAGAAGGAATTGTATCATCGACTTCGCTGCTAAGAGGGTCGGGTCGGGTTGTAGTTGTGGTGGACGTCCCGACTCCGGCAGTGAGCTGCATCAGTGGCTCTTTATCTCTGGTAACTTCAGTCGCGGTATCGGTTTGTGCCTGAATGCCGTGGATTGGCAGCAGCCCAAGGAGCATGATGAGCGGAATGGGTAGAGGCGACGAGGAAGTCGTTCTCATGTTGATTGTTGGAGGTTGGGGGCGCTGTTGATTTGCTTCAATCTGTTCCGGTGGCCGCGAATTCCAATACGGATCCCGGGTCTTCATCCGATGCCTGAATCGTGAACTGGATGGATTGGCCTGCCTGGACCGTTTGATTACCAATGAGTGCGAGAACCGGTGCTTGATTGTCTCCCGGAAGTGGCGGCGGTGGGATTCCTCCCCCTTGTGTCGATAGCTCGATGGTAGTCACGCTATACGCGGGCATGAGATAGCCGATTTTCGCGTCTATCATGGAGTAGTTCGCGACATGTTGGGGGTCCGGGTTGCCGGCCTGAAGGCAATACACCTCCCATCGATTGAAAGCAGCGGGGGCGTCACTGAGGGTGATCCGCAATGGAACCTGATCCGCGGTTTTGTTGATGGCAATGATCCACATTCGATCATTTTCGGTTGATGAGCGCATCGAGTAGACGGAAGTCCGCACATCGTCCGACGTCACGGATTGAGCCGAAAGGTCTCCGACTTTGGCACCGGATCCATCGTAGTTGATGTAACTCGCGAATGCCCCGAAGGAGTAGGCACTCGCGTAGTCATCTGCGTCCATGAGCGGCCAGTAGGTGGCAGCAAAGACCCCTTCCCGGCCGAAGATGCCGAGGTTGTCGGCTTGGGCAACCCCTCCTGCGATGTGGAGGTCCCCACCGGAGACATACTCGGTGATGGCGATCTTCGTCCCTGGATAGTTGTCGGCAATCTGATCCTTCAATCGGGGGATCAGAGCGATTCTGCTGCGGCCGTTGTATCCCCATGATACGAAATCGGATATCCAGCTATCTTCCTCATATGCTTCATCCCAATAGGACCGGGGCGCTTGGACCACTCCCTCGATCTGATCGGCGTTAAGGTTCGTTCCCAAGAGTTCCGATATGCGGGTTCCGCCCCCCCTCGCTTCCGGATACCAGTGAAAGTCGAGAACATCCACAAGACGTTTGCCCGCGGTTTGGTGGGCTTGCTGCATGGAGCTCAGGTAGTGGGATATGAAATCCCGATCGTTTGCATCCGGAGCACCCTGAAGACTAACCATAGCGTTCCAACCATAAGTGACCGGACCAAAAACCACGGATTCCGGAGCGATGTCCTTAATCATGGATGCGAAGGCGACTGTTTTCGAAACCATTTCAGCGTATGTGGCTGGATTATGATGGTTTCTGGAATGTGTGCTGGCCCAGAGAGCCGGTTCATTATCCAGCGAGTAGAAGATTGGATGGGTTCGTGATGCAGCGGGAAATGCGGTGTTTTCGATCCAGTGAACCAGTTCGTCCTGATAGACATACTTGTCGCTGATGTTGGGCGGATAGGAAAGCGCCGAGCCTTTTCGGGGCAGGTTGACGTTCCATCTGCTGTAGGACGTCATGCCGGGAGCACTGGGGGTCTGGCTTTCCGGCACCGATCCACCCATGTCGGCTGCAACGTAGTCGAGCATCGGAATGGTGATCAGTGCAGCGCAATCGTGGGATGCGGCGTTTTGAATGCAGGCTTGTGGCGCGCGGCCGGGGATTCCGGACTCGTTCTCCAGGCCCATTCCCCAAAGTATGTAGTTGTCGCTGCTATGGACGTAATCGCTTCCCGCGTTGGAGGAATTGTTTTCCCAATTGTAAGCACTCCAACGGTTGCCCCCTGAGCGAAGAAGGCCGGAGTTATTGGCAAAACGATCGATCTCTCCGAAGGCGTTTATTCCATAGATGTAGGGTGAGATGGGTGTCGTCACAGTTGCCTGAATGGCAGCCGCGACAGGATCTCCGATTCCGGGTGGTGGTGGGGGCGGCGGAGGCTTGACCGAATCGTCCAACTCCAGCATTACATCATCCACGAATATCGGTATTCCCGATTGGCCTGAGGCGTTCCAGAAGACGATTCGGAAAAACTCCTCATTGGCATTGTTGAGATCGGCGATAGGGACGCGAACCTCATACCATGTGTTGCCTGCCGATATCGTGACGTAATCTCCGAGGCTTTTGCTGTCTGAAGTATTGTCGAGTGACAGTACGATGGATTCCCATCCGCTGTTGTAGGTGGAGCCGGTGCTGACCCAGAAAGAAATATGTGTGAATTCGCCTGGCTGGAGATAGCCGATATTCCAGCCCGCATCTCTCCGGTCGAAGCACAAAGCACCCCATGGGGCAAGCGTGGCACTGACGGCGCTGGTTCCGCTGCGTTTATGTGTGGATTGGACAGTGATGGCGGTATCGTTCCATTGATCCAGCAACCATCCGGACCCAACTGCGTCCAGAAAAACATCCTCAGTTGCAACGATTGCAGCCTCGGATGAAGCATGAGATGTGAGAACCAGAAGCGCCACAAAGAGTTGGGCAAGCAGGTGATTGAGTCTACGGAGGGATCGTGAGGGTGCGCTGGCTTTCGCGTGAAAACAACCGGGAACGATCAAGCGTGGGTTCATGATGAATTGGGGTTGAGAGCGTTAATCGTGGATAGAAGGAGCTACGCGGTCACGGATGATGGTATTCATCGTCTGCCTGGCAATGATTCGGAATCATCAGCAAGTAAGTATCATTCAACCATCAGGTGTCGGTAGTATTATGAAAACAATGCTATTGATATGGCTTGTTTCCCGTGGGGTCAACCGCAAAAATGTGAGGCTCCAACGGTTGGGGAAATCCGACCTTTTGGAACAGGATGGGCCGGCCACTGAATCAAGGCATCGAGGATTGAAGAAGATCCTTCATGTGGCGGATCGGTAGGGAGTAATGACCTTCTTCCGGATAGATCCTGAGACGGGATGGATCGATGTCGGGGTATGCCGTTTCAGGAACCGAAACCGGAATCACATGGTCCAGTTGCCCGTGCGCGATCCAAATGGGAAGCTGGCGGATCTGTGCCTGGCACTTCCACGGTGTTGTGAGTCGTATCCCGTCTTGAATGATTCCCTGTGAATCTGGATAGATGGCTTGTCGTATGGCTCGCTCGACTGTAGCAAGGGTATCCGGATCCTGAAGTGCGGCCCGATCTGGTCGGGACAATACCCTCAAGAGGAGTTTCATAAGCCCTGATTCCGGTGTCGAACGCAGGCATCCGAATGCGAAACGAAGTGTCCATTTGAGAAGACGTGGACTATGCCGCTGGATGGATGCCAGGATGCGATAGGGTCTAAATAGAAGGCGGACGCACTCCGGATGTGGGTACACCATGCCTGAACAGAGAAGTCCACGCAGGGTTTGATCTGGTGCTTTTGATACAGTGGCCAGTGCATATGGAGCACCCCCGGAGACTCCGAGATGGCTGCATTCCGGGATGTTGATTTCTTGAATGAGCTCAATGATGTCCTCCGCAACATCCGAAACCGAGCCGGGGTTGCGGTGTGATCTCAATCTGGAGCGGTCCGGTGCGATGATCCGGATACCCAATTCAAGCGCACAGCGATGGGCGATCGCAGCCTGCCATGCCGATGAAGGCCATCCGTGATGATAGATAACGGGGAAACCGGAAGGGTCACCAAGATCCAGGAACGGGATCGATTTTGACGGAGTGAGGCTCGGGTGATTAACCGCACCTGGAACCGCCGGTAAACGGGGATGTTTACATGAGAATCGCGGATGAAGGGTGGAGCGCTCCGGATTCATATGGAAATATTCAGGTGCCTGTCTTGCGTTTGGGCGGGGAGGGGGTCAACACGGTGTGGTATTGGAAAGACGCCTTGATGGACTCAGGACGAAGCGGAATTCGAATATAGTCTCCGTTTTCCCACATGGTGTATTGATCGAGCATGGTCTGACTTCCCATCCATCCATCCTGTCCTCCGAAAAGCACGAAATAATTGTTATCCAGATCGCTCATGTCCGCGATGAAGCGTGACTGGGATCCATAGCTTGTCGTGTGTTTCTCCGATGTTTGGGAATGGGAGGTTTTGAAGAGCGTCTGGTTTGATCCACTCACCGGATAGTCCCCGTATTCGAACATGCGCCCGAAAACCGGGAGGTTGCCAAGGTAGTGACGCAGTTTAACCCTATGGATATCACCCCATTTTCTGTTGGGTTGGAATTCTTCTGAGGCCGCGAAGAATGCATCCTCGATTGTGCGCGACTGCTGCGGATCGTTCGTGTCAAATGCGACAATCCTCGCAAGAAGGGTCGGGGTGCTGGCGAGGTCAAATTCCGTCATCTCGTTCTCAAATGCTTTCCTGAATGCTCCGAGGGTGGCCTCATACGCGACAGGTCCTCTGGACTCCTTGTCGTAGCGACCGTCCCAACCCTTGAGCTCCCAATAGAGCGGGGCAAAACGATGTTGTAACAAGGCGTGTTCCATGAGCGAACAGAATCCTTTGGCCAGTTCCAGGGAAGAGACTGACAAGGTGTCTTTTTGCAGCACCATGGCTTCCTGTGTGGTCCACTTGCGCTCAGCTTTGAGGACATCCTTCAAGCGTTCAATCCGGTCATTGTTCCCGTAGAAAAATCCGAAGGGGATGTCGGAACTGAGCGGTCGGTTGTTCGCTGAGGCAATAAAGCCTTCAGGTGGATTCATCAGGGTGCCGAAATCCGACGGTGATACCATTGTGTTCCAACCACTTTGAGGAGCGTATGGGTCGAGAATCAGGTGATCCGGAAAGCGGTTAGCCCTTCGCGGAAGCCTGGCTGCCGCCACCAAACCAATGTCACCTTCTTGCGATGCAAAAACGATATTCTGTCCCGATACTGCGTAGTCGGTGAACGCTGCGGAAAACTCTTCGGGCGAGGATGCCCGGTTTGCTTTAAGGAACGCGCCGATCTCGTTGGATGGAGAATGCCCAACCCATTTCAGGGTGACGGGTATTTCCAGTTTGCGGTTGAGGAATGGAATGTCGCTGATGATCGGCCCAAAAGGAGTCCACCTGGATCGGATCTTTCGATCCCTCCAGAACCGGATTTTGATGTTTTCGGTTCTTTCCTTGACGAGCCCGAGCGGAACCCCCCGTGCATCGAACAGATCGCTGCTCGCAGCATGCATGTTGGTGCCACCCCAGGCCATGTGTGGATTGCGGCCCAACGCGAAAAACGGTAATCCCGGGATCATCATGCCAACAAGGTGCATGTTTGGCGTATGGGCTCCGGCGATGAGGAAAAAGTTGGGTGTGAAAAGTCCAAGATGCGGATCATTAACAAGAAGCGCCTGACCGCTTGCTGTTTTTGAAGGGCCAATGGCGAATGAGTTGCTGCCAGACCGGCTCACTGAGGCCAGCAGGTCAGTGAGTATCGCAAGGGATGCCGACGAGACCGACATGACGTCGGAGGCGACTCCCTGTTCGTTAAGGGCACGGATCTTGTTCCATGTTTCGGGCCATGTGTCTGGATTCCTGGTTGATTTTTCCAGATACTGAAAGAGTTTTCCCCAGTTGACATCAGCTCCGGCGAGGCGTCCTATCGTCAGTATATCGATAGGGGTGAAGGGTTCCGGTGAAAGACCCAGCCAGGAAAACTCTGGAGGGGGTGATTCCATTCTTTCCTGGTAGGCGTTGAGTCCCTGAACAAACGAATCCAGCCATTCCTTGGATTCGGTATCCATGGATAGGTAGGTGGCTTCAGATGCATATCCGAGATTGAGTATTCGCAGTGATGCATCGAATTTGGCAGTGACCGGACCGAACATTTCGGACAGCCTGCCTTGGGATAACATCGAGAGTAGTTTGATCTGCCCGAGCCGGAGGTGAGCATGAACATACCCGAGGGTGAACGCCAGATCGGCATCGTTTGCAGCCACGACATAGGGTATCTGATGGGAATCCCAATATACCTCGACCGGCTCACGCAGCGGAAGATTGTCTGCGGGAATCATTGCGAGCCGCTCATCGAGAGTGGATTGCCCAAACCCTGTGATTGCCGACGCCAGAAACGTCAGGCACAGCAATACGATGGCTCCCGGTGTCTTCATGAATCTAATGACCCGGGCTGCGGATCCCGGTATGATTTGTCAAAGCGAACGATGCATCAACTCGGTTCAGTGTTGGGGAAAATCAAGGAAATGCAATGGCAAAATCCCAAGCCGGTAATTGGGGTGAGGCGGCTTGTGTCAAAGCCTTTGAGGCGATCATGATCAGCGGACCATGTCGAGAACCGCGTGCACCATGCGCTCTATTCCGATTGCCACCTCGCTGACCGTCGCCTCGCACATGTAGGCAGGGGTGGTCACAATCCGGTGGGTTTCATCCACATGAATCTCTGTGACCGTCCGTTCGACGTGTTTCCCACCCATTTCGCGAATGGCGTCGGCAGTCGCAGGATCATTCCCGATAGTGACCTCTGCTCCAAATAGTTTGGCAGCGATGATGGGTGCGATACATGCCATCCCGATGGGTTTTTCCCATGAGTGCATGTCGCGGAGTATACGGGCAACATCCGGCTCGATCGTGCATTCCGCACCTTGAAATGCAAAGGATGTTAGATTCTTGGCAACCCCGAAGCCGCCCGGGAAAATGACTGCATCCATGAGGGAAGGGTGCGCATTGGAAAGTGGTTCGATCACACCTCTCGATATTCTGGCAGCTTCAATAAGGACATTACGGGCTTCCCCTGTCGCGACGGATCCTGTATTGTGTTGGATTACATGAGTTTGCGGAATATCTGGTGCAAAGCAAAGGATTTCAGCTCCTGCTTTGTCGAGCGCGAGCAAGGTCAACACAGACTCGTGAATTTCCGCACCGTCGAATACTCCGCAACCGGAGAGAACAACACCTACTTTGGGCATGAGAACAAAAGGGGTTATGGGATATGTCGCGTTTCCTGTCCTTGGGCATTTCGCAATAGGGCACTGCGGAACCAGACCGGAGAATAACAAAATAGACGGGTAGGTGCTCCGGATTCAATCCAAAAAGGAATCCGTTGCATCGCGGATTGCGCAATCAGGAGGCGGTTCGAATAGGTGGCATTCTGCGAATCACCGATCCATCTCAGGATGCCTGTTTTGGAAATGCTTCGGGAGACTCGGTCAGCAGTATGGAAATCGGGATTTGCCCGCAATCCGGATTTTGGAGCGCATCCTCCGGGAGTAGTCTTGACAGCAGCGGACTCTGTCCAATGACGGCCTCGGCTCCAGCGTTGTTGCCGAGATTGAAGAAATCGACTTCGAAATCGAGGATTGTGGACTCGTTCAGCGGTCGGGATGGTTGAAAGCGGGTCTCGTTAATGGTCTGATCCTGCAGTGGCTCAATCGGAGCTAGCCAGTTCATTTCACAGAGGGTGGTGAGGCAGCTGTTCATGACCTGGGAAGGAACATGCATTGCGCTGGACAACTCGCCTGAAGTCGGTGGGTTTTCTCTTTTGAGGAACCTTCTGGCTGTGAGGATCATGGAAGCAAGGCAAAGTGCCTTTCTCGAACGGATACTCATGTTCTCCCATGCGCGCTGGTTGGCCAGGTTGTTCACGTTTTGGACGGAATAGGTGATCTGTCCTCCGAGGAGAACGATGACCCAGAAAACGTAGAGTCCCAGCATAAACACCAGAACAATGCTCACCGAGCCGTAGAGATTTCCGGTGGTGATGACCCGTTGGGCATAAAGAAAAGACAGATAATGATTCGTGAAAAGCAGGGCGCTCACAAAGAAAGAACCTATCAGAGCCGGCAACCAATTCACCTTTGTGTTGGGCATGAACTTGTAGAATGCGGACAGCAAAATCATGACGATTCCAAACGAAATCATTGGTCCGTGGATGACACTGAGATCCACGATGGCCAGATCAACGGTGAGGCGATCCAGGAACCGGAGGATAGTGGAGTAGGATACCAGAAACAGAGCCGCGAATCCGAGGACGGCCCCGAGCGAAATGATCGTCCAATAGAAAACCAGTCTATGTAACCAACTGCGACCCTTTTTGATCCCCCAGATTCCGTTGAAGGTGTTCTCCACACTGATGATGAGTTGGATCCCAATCACGATCAGCATAATAGAACCGAGGATTCCCACAGTTCCGGATTTCGCGCTGTCCACAATCTGGTTGATCAGATCGAGTAATCGCGGATTGATGTCCTCGGGAAGGGCAACCGGATTTCGTGGGTCGGCAGCATCTGCAACTGTATCTATTACGTCGGCGGATACAGAAGCCATGTCGTCAACCTGAACGTCAGGCGATGCTGATTCCTGGACGGATGCCTCCTCAATCCGCGAATACTCAAGCGTCGGAGGTGCGATGAAGTAAACCAGTTTTACAAGTGCGTCCCGGATGGTCGAATCGTCCTCTTTGGAACTGACCATGAAACTTGAGATCATGATCCCGATTGCGAGGAGGGGTCCCATTCCAATGAGGGAATAGTAGCTCAACCCGGCGGCATGTCCGAAGACGTTGTTCTCCTGCAATCCCCTGTATGTGATCGTTATGACACGCAGCAGGGAAAACAGCCTGCCCCGCAGACTCCGTTCCCCGATTACAGACGATTGCCAAATCTCATGCCCGATGATGAACGGAAGCCGTTGAATCAACTGCCGGGTCTTTTTGAGACGTTGGTTTTTCACAATCAATAATGCGCCGTGAGCACTCCTGTTAAAGATGGCAGTGCTAGATGAGGATTTGCAGCTACAAAGACACTACAGCAGGAACTGTCAGGATACCTGAGATTGAAAACCAGGCAACGATGATGGCACTCACAATTCCAAAGATAACAGACAAAGTCATGGCGGTGTTACGCTTTGCGATCGTGATCAGGAACATGCAAATGCACACGATAGCCGCCATTGCGGCCAAGAGTGGACTGCTCCATGCCCAGAACGTAAAACCAAAGAATCCAAGCCCCAGCGCTGACCTGAATCGAATCAGTGGAAATGTTTCCGATACTCCGAGAAAAGCAAATATCCCACATGCGAGGTCAAATAATCCAAACAGCAGAAATGGTCGGGTGAAGATTGCCCACATTGGTGCATTGTTGAACAACGAGGATATGCCTCCAATTTCGGTGTATCCCAATGCGAAACCGTTGACTATCATCATTATCCCCAGCCCGGGAAGCGCGATACTCGCCGCTTTTTCCATGGACTCCATCGCCTCATACTTGTGCTTGGTGTCAGCGGTTTTGCCCTCCGCGGCCGCAAGAATACCCTCGACGTCCACGCCGGTGTCCGGATCTGGCTCAACTTCTTTCTTTCCAAGTCCGAACAAACCACGCTTTTCGGTGTCGCGCTTGAGCTGGATTCGTTTCTTCTCCGGAAAAACCTGTGGCAACAGATCCTTGTAGGATGAAAGCGGCTTCCATTTTTCCTTGGTCTCATCATACAGCAAAGTCTCCTGCGTAACCGTTCCGGTTTCGGCCAGGGATACCAGTTGTTCAAGTGTCAAGGGACCGCGGGCATGATCGGTGTCGGGTTGCTTGATGTAGTATTCTGACATGATGAGGGTTCAAGATTAAGGAGGTAATCACGACCAATTGAGTTTGGTCCTTAGCATTTCGAAATAAGAGTAATTGAAGTCGTGCACAAGGGAAAGCTTTTTGTGCGCCCTCGTGATACGAATGGGAAAGATCTTCTCGTGCTCGATGAACGAGCCGTCCACCGTGACCTCCGGTTTTCGAATTGTGTGGGCGCATTCGACTTCGATACGGATTTCGGTGTGGTCGGGTATGATCATGCTCCGGTTGCTGAGGGTGTGCGGGCAGATGGGAGTGATCGTTATGGCGTGAGTCCCAGGGTGGATTATGGGTCCACCGGCGGAAAGATTGTAGGCCGTGGATCCGGTTGGTGTTGCCACAATCAGACCATCTGCGGAGTAATCGTTAACGCGGTTTCCGTCGGCAAAAACTCTCAGGTCAATCAACCCGGCCGTGCCGGAGCGGATCACGAGGTCGTTGAGT
Organism: Opitutales bacterium; assembly: GCA_033813415.1. GTDB lineage: Bacteria > Verrucomicrobiota > Verrucomicrobiia > Opitutales > JAFGAQ01 > JAFGAQ01. The sequence goes on from JAPXRV010000065.1 coordinate 18,564, forward strand.
GCTGTAGCCGACCAGTTGTCTTGTCCAGAACAGCAAAGAAGGCTGCGTTCCTCCACTCCGAAGTTGCCGGCAATGATGCTCCTTAAGCGAGGGACGATGTCTTGCGGGTCGAAAGTCGCCAGGAATCCAAGCTTACCAAGGTTCACACCGAGTAGCAGGGTATTGTTCTCTACGGCTTCAGGAACGACCCCTAATAGTGTGCCGTCACCACCGACCACACAGCATAGATCTGTTTCAGAGAAAGCCCCTTTCGGAATCGGGAATGCATCAATGATGCGGACGTTTGTGAGTTCATGCGCCGCTTCGGTCTGAATGCATCTGGCAATGTCAATCGCTCCCGCCTTGGTGGGGTTGACAACGATTGCGATCGAACGGATCCTGCGCATGATTCGAGGTTATGGGACAGATGTTGAACGAATACAATCTTGTTTTGCGAGACCCATCAGATACTCCTGGTTGCCATCGCCTCCCTGGATAACAGAAGGATCAAACCCGATCAGTTTGGCGCCCGGAAGCTCCGTGCACGCAAAATCCCGGATCGAAGCCGCGATCGCAAGACTGATCATGGGATCCCTGATAACACCCCGGCATTTGTCCATCAGTGTTTTCTCGGCTTCAAACTGTGGCTTGATGAGCGCGATCAGGTTTCCCCCGATAGCCAGAAGATTCCATGCCGGAGGAAGGATACGCTTGAGAGAAATGAAAGAAACATCGATGACGATCGTGGGGTAGTCCTGAAACGGTAACTGCGATCCGTCGAGGTTCCGTGCGTTGATCCCTTCGAAGCTGGTGACTTCAGGTCTGGCTTGGATCTTTGGATGGAGCTGGTTGCGTCCTACATCCACACAGGTGACGTGTGGAGCTCCCCGTTGAATCAGGCAATCCGTGAACCCTCCAGTGGAGGCCCCGATATCGAGCGCCCTTAGGCCGCTGACCGGTAGGGGGTGGGATGCGAGGAAACCCTCCAGTTTCTCGCCCCCCCGGCTCACAAAACGGGGAGGTTGGATGACGTTCAACGCTGCGTCAGCGGGCAGCAACCGTCCGGCCT
>JAPXRV010000066.1:0-19581 GCA_033813415.1 Opitutales bacterium
CCCTTGCACCCTCAACTCGCATCCTAACAGAAAACGGCTCCGGATCCCTTGAGCTGGCACTGCAGACAACACGACCTCCCAGTCCGGGTGCCCAATACGGACATCACCAAGCGGCTTATCGGAGAACAGCCGGAGGTCACCTTCCAAGTCAAAGCGCTTTTCCAAAGACTCCCGAACGGCCGTAAGGATCTCATCCCCCTCCAGCACAAACTCGCCCCCTTGATCCGGGCGGGTTTTCGACCCGGCTGCATCATTGGCGGTGGCATCGTCCGAAATTGCGCCACGGATCTTGAATCCCTGAAGATCGCCCAACTCAACCCCCTTGAGGATGCTATCACTCACCGGAGCAAGCGACGCGTCATCCGCCCCTGCAAGTGCGGCGGCTCCCGCGAAACCCACGACACAGGTGATGAGCACACGGAGGAACAATGACCGCCGGCCTCCCGACCACGCCCCGGGTTTTAAGTAACTGGTTATCCGGATATGCATGTTCATTCCCATCCCAATTCAGCGCTTGAGCTGCACGACCTGTTTGAGGATATCGTCGGAGGTCTGGATCGCCTTCGAATTCACTTCGTAGGCGCGCTGAGCGACGATCATGTTAACCATCTCCTGGACCACATTGACGTTCGAAAGCTCCAGATATCCCTGACGGAGCGACCCAAAACCATTCATAGCCGCACTACCAGACTCAGGGGTGCCACTGGCGTTGGTTTCCGCGAAAAGATTTCCACCCAGGCTTTCCAATCCGCCGGGGTTCACAAAGCGCACCAACTGGATCTTACCGACCGCACTTTGGACGCCGCCGTTGATCACACTCACCTCTCCGCCGGACGAAATGAAGATGTCGGTCGAGTTCGCCGGAATCGCGGGAAAATTCTGCACGCTCAGACCGGAACTCGTGGTCACCTGCCCATTTGCATCGAGCTTGAATGCTCCATCACGTGTATATGCACTGGTCCCATCGGGCCGAAGCACCTCGAAAAAGCCTTCTCCCTGCACCGCCACGTCAAGTTTTTGATCCGTTGCGGAGAGCTGCCCCTGCGAGAATACCTTGGAAGTGGACACCACCTGGGCGCCATTTCCAAGCTCCACGCTGGTAGGCAAAACATTCCCACCACCGACATCCCCACCCGCGGGTGTGCTGCTCTGATACAGCAAATCCTGAAACTCGGCCTTGCTGCGCTTGTAGCCCGTGGTGTTCACATTCGCGATGTTGTTCGAGATGGTGTTCAGGTTGTATTGCTGAGCATCCATCCCGGAAGCGGCTGCGTATAGGGAAAGGTTCATAGTTGCATTGGTTTAAGGTTTACTCCATCCGGCTTCAGTTCACGGCGCCCAAAACTTCGATCGAACGGCCCTCCAGTGTATCCAGGCTTTGGATCACCTTCTGGTTTGCCTCAAATGCGCGCGAAATACTGATCAGATTCACCATCTCGGTGAGCGGGGATACGTTGCTGATCTCGAGGTTTCCCTGAAGCAAGCCCGGATCCTCCACCTGCACGGGCATAACCGCCGACTCCGGATCAATCCGGAATCCTCCCGGCACCCGCAGCAAAGCTGAACGGTCCGGAACATCAACCACATCCATCACTCCAATGGTATTGTCCCCTTGAAGGACCATCCCATTGCGCAGCACCGTGATATCCCCTTCATCCGGCATCCGCTGGATAGGACCACCCTGGCCCATCACGACATGACCGGATTTGTTCACCAATTGTCCCTGCGGATCAAAATGAAATTCGCCATCGCGGGTGTAATACTCGTATCCCTGCCCCTGAACCCGGAAAAACCCCTCCGAGGCCAGTGCCATGTGGGTTGACTCCTCAGTCTGCTGGACCTGCCCCTGCTGATAGTTCACCGACGTGGTGGCAATAGCCATCGTAGCTGGAGTGGACATCACCCTGCCGTCCTGCCGCACACCCATGATGCCTGCCGATATCGCTTCAAAACTGACTTCGTTCTTTTTGAAGCCCGGCACACTACCCGATGCGATATTCTGCGACACCACATCCTGCCAGCGCTGCAGAGAGGCCATCGATGTCGCCGAGTTATACATGCCTACATTCATGTCTGACGATGCAAGCATCACCAATACCAGTTCCGCATCTAATTGATTAATATTATCTTATTCAAATCAGACACTTCAGATCGGCACAATTTGCCCGCCATCTCGAAAAACCTGCGTTGGCTTTTCCACGCAACATACCAACCCGACCGACATCACCCTGATATAATAGGGCAGACGCCCTTGGCACCGCCTGCCAAGTCAACAAATCCTGTCAATTGGAAGCAAAACCACACCATCAATCCGCGTTCCTCAGGTGGCGCAGAAGCACGTCGACGTGCCGATCGGTTGCGGCATGAACCGCCTGCATCGCAGCCTTTGCACATTCCCGGCCCTTATCTGCATAGGCGGCATCGGTCAATTGCCTGACCGCTTCCTGGATCCAAGCTTCGACGTCTTTCACAATACGGCAGGCGTGATGGGCCTCCAGTATCTCATGTGCATCCTGAAAATCCTCATAACTCGGCCCATAGATCGGCGGTTTTCCCCAAACCGCGATTTCGAGAATGTTGTGCCCTCCCTTGGGCACCAGACTACCCCCACTGAAGGCGGCGTCCGCGAGCCCATACAATGCAAAGAGCTCGCCGATTCCATCCACCACAATCAGACGCTCATCCGGCTGACGCGGCCTGGCATCCGACAATCCGCTGCGCAACCGATACCCCACCCCGCGCAACTTCAGCATAGCTTCCACTTTCGCCGTATACTGCGGGTGACGCGGAGCCCATACAAACACCAGATCGGGCACCGCTTTGCGAATCCCCAGATAGGCATCGATAACGAACGATTCCTCGCCGCGTCGGGTCGAACCGGCGACAAAAACCGGTCCACAGCCGGGCTGCAGCCCATAAACCGCCCGGATACCCTCGAGATCCGCGTTTTTCCGGCGCTGAGTCAAGGTATCATGCTTGGCGTTGCCGGCCACCACCACGCGCTCAGCGGGCGCCCCCAAGCCACGGATCCGTGAAGCGTCATCCTCATGGATCATGCTGAAAACCTCAAAGCATCCCAATACCTCCGGCATGAGGGAACTCAGTTTCGCATAGCGACCGACCGATCGTTTGGAAATCCGCCCATTAAGGAGGCAAACCGGAACGCCACGCTCGCTGCAGCTATGAACGAAATTGGGCCACAACTCGGTCTCCAGCAAACCCACAGCGTCGGGCTCGATGGCGTCCAACGCCCGGCCGGTCGCACCCGGGGTGTCGATCGGGAAGTAAACCATACCAGCCGCCACATCCCCCAGCCGGTTTCTCAAACGGGATTGTCCGGTTGAAGTAGTTGTCGACACCCAAAGCTCCCATCCCTTGGACTCAGGTCGGTTCAGGAAGGCATGCGCGAGATTGGTCACGACCTCCACCTCCCCAACGGAAACGGCATGCAGCCACAAACGCCTGGTGTCTCCCTTTTTTGGAGGAATCCCCCGGTGATACCCGCGCATCTCCCGTCCCCGCTTCCGGAATCGGGGCCTCACAAGCCCAACCAAAGGGAACACAATCGAAAGGCAGATGCCCACCATCCGGGTGAGCATCCGATACCTCGGATAGGTCAGCCTCCGCATGATTCCGGACGCACCCATCACCGCCATCCAATCGTCAACTTACATCCGCTCATAGAGGGCGCGGACCTTATCACGGGTCATGATGGTCTTCCAATCCTTACCCAATGCGTTCTCCCACAATGGAGCGAGGCCCAAGGCGACATCCACCATTTTCTCCATGCCGGCGGCATCGACATCACGGGTTATCCCCTTCGGAATGTGTATCCCGTGCTTCCGGATCATCTCACGGAACTCCGCAACATACTCCGGATAGTAGTCATCGAGCTGGTCAAACACGATACAATTGCCCACCCCATGGTGGACACCGAGCAGGAAGGACAAACCGTAAGAAAGCGCATGGCATACACCGACCTGGGAATAGGCGATGCTCATCCCTCCAAAGTATGAGGCCACCATGAGCTTCTCGTCTGCATCCGGATCATCCTTCAGGTAAACATCTCTGCATAACTCGAGGGACTCGAGGGCATAAGCTTTGGCAAACGTGTTGATGTAGGTGCCACACAGCGCCTCGGCATTGTGAATGTAAGTGTCCATTCCCGTGTAGAACCACTGGTCCTTGGATACTCCTTGAATCAAATCCGCATCCAGAATGATCTGATCAAAGGGAGTGTAGTCCGAATTGATCCCGAGCTTCTTGGTCGGGCCGGTCAACACCGTGGTCCGGGAGATCTCAGCACCGGTTCCCGAAATCGTCGGGATTCCCACATGGTAAATCCCTGGATACTTGATAAGGTCCCAACCTTGGTAATCCACGGCGGATCCGGGATTCGTAAGCATCAACGAAACCGCTTTTGCCAGATCCATCGTGGTCCCGCCTCCGATCCCGATGATCCCGTCCGGCTGCCGGTTCGAATACTCACGGACCCGCTGTGTGAGTTCATCCACATACCTCGTCTTTGGCTCATGTTCCACGCTTACAAGGATCACCAGATCGTTGGCATGGATCGGAATCCGCTTCATCAATGGGCGGTGCTCATGCACCTCGTCCACCAGAAAGACCATGTGCGAACCCGCATCCGTCCGGTGCCTGGCAAGGATATCGCCAAGCTGGTTGAAACTTCCCCGGCCAAATACAAGATGGGGAACCACACGCAGATTTTTATACATATCTATAAGAAAAAGTCATGCATTTCACAAATGGAGGCAAGTCAACGCGTCAACTCGCATCAGTCCTTCGGTCGGAACCGTTCCATAATCGCCTGCTCAAACTCAATCGCATTCTCTTCGGTGTCGATCTCAATCAAGGCATCATGCGTGATCCCGACGGCGATCGAATACCCGTTTTCGAGTGCGCGGAGCATTTCCAGTTTTTCGATCTGCTCCAGAAAACCCGGTTTGAGCGATGCGAAAGCCTCGAGAAACGCGCGGGTATAGGCATACAGCCCGAGGTGGGTCAACACGCCATCGTGACCTGTCACCGCCTCATCGTAGACGCCCTGAGTATCCCGGATGTAGGGAATCGGTGCGCGAGAAAAATACAGCGCCTTGCCATTGGCGGCGCGAACCAGCTTCACGTTATTGGGATTGCGGTAGTCCTTGTCGTGGTTCAACGGACACCCCAATGTGGCCATGTCGATCCCATCACCCAGCAGTGCATCCAGCATCCGGATCTGGGCACCCGTGACCATCGGCTCATCCGCCTGCACATTTATCACACGTGTGGCGCCGATGGTACGGTTGGCCGCGGCAATCCGGTCGGTGCCGCTCGGAAGTTCGGGGTCGGTCATCACAACCGCGAAACCGGCCGCTTCGAGAACCGACTGCATACGCTCACTGTCGACCGCGAAATACAAAGGATATTCCGGGGCTTCATCGCGGATCCGCTCGGCGGTCCAGAGAATGAGGGGCTTTCCACGCACTTCGTGGAGAAGCTTCTGATGGAAACGGGTGGAACCCAAACGGGCGGGAACAATAATGGTGGCGCTCATGGATGGATATTTGAGTGGTTGATTGTGGTGGTGGAATTTGACCGGACCAGTCAGGCGCCCAACAGGCGTTTCAAAGTCTCCCGCAGACGCGAAGCCCTGAGCTCGAGATCCGATGGCGACCATCCGATCTTGATCTGAAGCGAGAGCATGCGGCTCATCCATCCATCGCTTACCGGGAGATCGGGTCGGGTGAATAAGGGTGCGTTCTGAGCCAGGCTGATATGTAAGCGCTGCGGAGTGGCCATCTGCTTGATGTGGTCCCACTTGCGGATGTAATGCCAGTTATTGTCATACCAATAGAACGTGCCATCCACCCCGGCCTTCGGAAGCTCGCGCCCCGCCGCCCGGGCAGTCGCCTCGTCGGGCAAGAAGAAGCTCAGGAAGGTGGCGGAGTCCCCTTCCTCATCCGGAACCTCCCGCATGGTCACCCCCGGCAAATCCGCTATCGCAGCCTTCAGGACACGCTTGTTTTGGCGCTGCGCTTCAAGGATCCGGTCGAGCTTCCGCATCTGGGCTATTCCAACCGCCGCGTGAAGTTCGCTGATACGGAAATTCATCCCCAGAATCGGGTGCTTTTCCGCTCCGCGGTCCGAACCGACATGATCGTGTCCATGATCCGTGAAGGCCTGCACTTTGTCGAAAAGATCGGAATCCGAGGTCACCACCGCTCCCGCTTCCGCACAAGTGATGGTCTTGACATAATCGAATGAAAAACAACCGGCCTTTCCGAACGACCCCAATGCCTGGCCCTTGTAGGTGGCTCCCATCGCCTGCGCGGCGTCTTCGATCAGGATCAGGCCACGGCGATCACAAAGATCGCGGATCGCGTCCACACGGGCCATCGAGCCACACATATGCACCAGCAACACCGCTTTTGTGCGTGGCGTGATCGCAGCTTCAATCCCCTCCACCGACAGCGTCAGCGTGGCATCAATTTCTCCAAACACGGGCACCGCACCGGCAAACAGAATCGCCTCCAGGTCAGCCACAAAGGTGAAAGCAGGTACGATCACTTCATCGTCCGCGCCCACGCCGCAACAACAAAGCGCAGTAAAAACCGCAGTCGTCCCGCTGGAACACACATGGGCGTGCCTGGTGCCGAGGCGCTCGCTGAGCATAGCCTCGAGTTCACGCGCTTTCCAGCGCCCCTTGCGGGCACCGTCAAAGCCGTATCGCATGAGCACCCCGGTCTCCAAGACCTCCATTACCTCGCGGCGCTCTTCATCTCCGAAAATCTCAAATCCTGGCATGGTAAAAGCATTTGTTATCCGCCAACAACCCGCTGGCATCAAGACTTTTTACCCTTGGCCTTGACTTCCCAGCCCCGCCGTCCGATGAAAAATACCTTTTCATACACGTCTCATACCTGTATCGATTCTCTATCATGAGCACGACCGACACGTCCACATCCCAACCAACTGATCCGCAGGAGGACAACTCCCACGATCTCTACGCCGTGCGCATGGAGAAACTCTCCAAACTGGTCGAAGCCGGCTCCAATCCATTTTTCGCCAATTGCGAACAAACCCACACCTCGGCCCAGGTGCCCTCCCTCTTTGATGAAAGCACCGAGTCCGGACCGGACGTATCGGTCGCCGGTCGTATCGTGACATTCCGTCTGATGGGCAAGGCCACCTTCATCAAGCTGCTCGACCGCGATGGCCGGATTCAATGCTACGTCAGACAGGACGAAATCGGAGAGGAAGACTACAGCGCCTTCAAGAAATTCGACTTGGGAGATTTTGTCGGAGTAACTGGCCCGCTCTTTAAGACCAAGGCCGGAGAAATCACGGTTCGGGCAAAAAGCGTCACGCTGGTCTCCAAGTCCATGAGGCCGCTGCCCGAGAAGTGGCATGGACTCGCCGATGAAGACCAGATCTACCGCCAGCGTTACCTTGACCTCATCGTCAACGACCGCTCGCGCTCGATCCTCCAGGCACGCAGCCGCATTGTGCGCGAAATCCGCGAACACCTCTGGTCACGCGACTTCCTTGAAGTTGAGACCCCGGTGTTTCAGACCGTGGCCGGTGGAGCGGCCGCACGTCCGTTCTTCACACGCTCCAACGCGCTGAACTGCGATTTCTCACTAAGGATCGCGCTCGAATTGCCGCTGAAGCGCCTGCTCGTGGGCGGATTCGACCGTGTCTTTGAGATCGGTAAGGTCTTCCGCAACGAAGGGATTTCCAGGCGCCACAGTCCGGAATTCACCATGCTTGAAGTTTATCAGGCCTATTCCGACTACAGGGGGATGATGGACCTCTTCCGCAGCATGATCCATCGCATTTGTGAGAACCTCCTCGGAACCTATGACATTCAACGCCCGGATGGCGATGTCATCCACTTGGCCGGATCATGGACGGAGGCCCGTTACAAGGACCTCATCCTCAACAAGACGCAGGACCCCGACTGGTTCTCTCGCTCGCGCGAAGAAAAGCTCAAGCGTGCAACGGCTCTGGGCATTGAAGTCGACCCAGCATCCGAAGACTTTGAGATCACCAACGATGTGTTCGGCAAGCTCATCGAGCCCACGCTCATCCAGCCGACTTTCGTAACCCACCTGCCTAAGGAACTCGTTCCGCTGGCAAAACTCTCGCCCAACGATCCGTCCACCGTCGAAGTCTTCGAACTCTGTATCAACGGGCAGGAAATTGCCCCCGCGTATTCTGAGCAAAATGATCCCATTGCCCAGCGCGAAGCCTTTGAGAAACAGGCCGGTGGAGAGATCCAAAAGATTGATCATGACTTCCTGACAGCGCTCGAGCACGGGATGCCACCAGCCGGCGGCATGGGCGTGGGAATCGATCGCCTTGTGATGATGCTCATGGGCACGCAAAACCTGCGCGACACCATACTCTTCCCAACGCTGAAACCACGAGCTACAGGAGAGTCCTGAAATGCTGCGGGGGCGCAGGGACTGGAGCCCAACAATCAGTGTCAACAGTCCGTGCTTCTCCCAAAATGTCGGGTTCTCAAAACCACTTGGGATCATTGTCTTTGGAATCGGAATTGCATGTGCAATTATTGGATCCGAAATCATTCAGCACGTCTTCTTCAAGGGGCTCAAAGGATTCAGCGGAGCAAGATAAGCCGGCTATTCGAACGGCAAACCCCGATTCAAAACGCGCAACAGCCTTTGTCGAAGGTCAAGGGCGCGACCCGAAACGGACAGCCGGGGGGGAACGCCGTAACGCCAACGGTCACATCCATACGGACATTCATTCTCCAAGCGCCAAGGGCGCGACACCATACCAGCCCGGGGCGACGCCCCGGGACCCACAGCCCATAGTCCATGAGGGCTGAAAGCCCGACCCATTATTACGATGGGCTTTGCTCCATTCCCGGGCGTCACCCCAGGATCACGCTTCTCCGGAACGCTTACACCTTCATTTCTATCTTCCTTGGCGGTCTTTTCGGCTTCGCGTGAGACAAATCTTCTTCAATCCTGTCGATCCTGAAAATCCTGTCCAAATAACGAAGAGGAACAGACAGGATGAACAAGATAACAGGGTGGATCTTCAACATCGCTCGCGATGCTCGCTATAAGCCCTTCGGGCCACATACGTTTTGCTTGCGCAAATCAACAGATTTACCATTGAAAGTATGTTGCCGAAGCGAAGCTGAGGCGTCTGTGCCCCGAGCGAAGTCGAGGGGCGTATAGCCCGTCAGGGCGGTGTTAAAACCTCTTTGTGTTTAATATCGCTCGCAGTGCTCGTCGAATGGGCTTGCCATGAGCTTCGTCGAATGGCTCGTGCCAAGGTTTTTATGGAAGGAGAGTTGTTAACCACGAAATACCCGAAAAACACAAAAAGAGAAATACATCCTTCAACCACTGATGCACACTGATAAACGCTGATGGGAATGCATTCCCATGTTGTTCTTCCCTTCGTATCTTGGCGCCTTCCCTCTACGCCAGACATGTTGTGAGAGAATCTATTCTTATTCAATCCATTCTCCAGCAGCAACATACTTTCTTTCCGATTGCATAACCATCAAAACCTCTCCAGCCTTGATCACGTGAACCAAACACTACCCCGTTTCCCCTGTTCGTTGCCTTTAAACGGCAACTAATAACACTGTTGGACGAATTTGGAATGTCATGGAACAGATCGAAACCAGACGAAGACGACTCGGGCGGCTGCTATTTGGCGCAGCTACCGCACCATTTGTCCTAGCTTCGGCATACCTCTTCTTCACTCGCTGGCCCTCTTACCGTTTTACTACCTTCAGCGACTATGCAGCCCTCGCAGTTTCAGTTCTCGCCGGCGCTGTGTTCGTTGCTGTTCTCCCGATTAGTTCTCATCAGCGTGTTCTATCATTGTTCATTTATGTTCCGCTCCTTGCGATGATGCTGATTTTCTATACGTTTTGGTTCATCGCTGTAATTTTCCACGATGGCTTATGAAGAACGAAGAGTCCAATCGGGTCTCCGGGACGGATTGAGGTATTAGCTCAAATAGCCACGGGTCCCACACCGCCCTGCTTACGGGTCCATACTGGGCGGTTCGATCCGGCACGGGCTTTTGACCCTTAGTGAAGACGAATCCAGATAGCGCTGAGATCGGGAACTCCCTGAGATTCCAACCATGGGTTGTTGAGTGCGAGTTGCTCAATCGAGCTGGAACTCATCCAGCGGCAGGGATGATGTGAGAAGAAGAGGACGGACTTGCCATGAGCGGGGTCGAATGACTTAAGCCGCCCCCTCCGGAACACCTTCCCACACGGCGCAGCAAGCGATTGGAACCCCGGAGGCCATGGCTTCAGCCGTGGCTTTCTTATCCCTGCTGCGAATCAGACTACAACCTTCCTCCGGAGTCGGGTGTCAAAAAAAAGACGACTATCGCATAGACGCCAAGACCACAGATATGGATCTCCACATTCCGAACAATCCGCGATCGCGTCGTATGAGTTGATCAGTTATCCGGACCTCCACCTGTTGCAGAGAAGGTCATGGGTTGGCCATCCGGGTCGGATGCATTGATGACAAACTGCAGCGATTGTCCGGCCTGAACCGATCGGTTTCCTGGAGAAGCCAGAACTGGAGGGTTATTGTCTGCGTAAGAGAAATCGATGCGGGAGAGAGTTGCGTCCCAGAAGTTGGGACAGCCAATCGCACTCAGGGTGGCACGGATGTATCTTGTGCCGGTTGGGAGGCCATTGAAGACCAAATCCGAGGGCGTCCAATAATCGTCAGCGCTTAGCGAACGTTGTGATGTAACCGCAAGCTGGCTCCACACAGTCCCATCCGGGGATGCGTGCAAGGTTACGCTCGCTGGGGTGGATGCGCGAAGCCCGATACGGCATTGCACTGAGGCAACCCGAGCAACTTCCCATGTGATCGCACCCGCAGTTGTGGTTGTCAAAGGCACCGCTTTCGATCCATCACCGAACAACAGGCTGCCTCCCAGATCTTCAACTTTCGCGTTGGTGATGTCTTTTCGGAATGATGGAGCAGTTTCCCCGAGTTCATCTGTCAATGCATCCGCTGCAGCCACAAGGAATGGAATGGGATCGGAAACGGTGGTGGCGTCATCATCATCCCTGGCCTGGGCGGTGATCATGACAGTTCCCTCCGGAAGGGGATTCCATGAAAGGGTCCATCCTCCTGCGGGGTCTGGATCGGAGCCTATTAAGTCACCGTTGGCAAAGAAAGCCACCTCCTGCACAGTTCCGTCCGGGTCCGATGCTGTAGCGCTAAGACTGACTGCATTTCCCACCCTCACGGTTGAGTAGGATCGGACCATTGCAACAGAAGGAGCTTGGTTCGGCGGGGAGTCCGGCGAGCGATCCAGCCAGGGAGAACGCACCCAGCCCACTACTCCGGAGAAGTCCACCTGATACCATAGCGCCCAATGTTCACTCCCGGGCCGATCGTCGACTAGCTGAGGACCGGCCAGGATGATACCCTGCGAGCCATTGGCTACCCGGTTCTCCGAAGGCGAGCTCGCGTTGCTTCGCAGTTCAGTTTCATTTTGGGGCGAATGCTCCCATCCGGTGAGAACGACCACATGCTCACCTGCCGCGAACTCGTTCCGCGGCATGGCCGGGTATTGGTAAACCGATCCATCCGGGAGCCAATCTTCCCACCTCGACACCTGATAGCGCGAATCCAGAATGATCTGTCCACCGATCAGTATCCCATTGGGGGCGGAAAGATCCACGAGGTTACCCATATCAAGGTTCGATTCTCCAAAGCCGCTTCCCCGGTAGAAGTTGAAATGAACATGGGCGTGGGTGTTGGCCGCATCCCAACCGTAAAGGATCGCGACCTGCTCACCCACTTGTACCTGGTGGTCCAGCCGCACGACCACGTCGATCAGGGAAGAACTTGTGGCATTGTACATTGCAGAGATTGCAGCACGCACCCGCGCATTGCCATATTCAGAAAAGATGCCCTCATGAGCGGTACTGTGCGTGTATTCCACCCGGTGAGTCCCGGCATCCACAAGAATCGATACGGATATCAACCGGAGTCGCCCACCCGCATCAAAGAACTCAAAAGAACCCCTGGGAATGGAAGCTGTGCCATTGATGACTGACACCGGATCAATCCGCTGAAACTCGCCAACATAACCCGGGGAACGCTCGTAGAAATCCAGAAACATCTCGCCGTCAAAAGGAGCAAGCAAGGGAATACCCGCACGTTGCCCCAACCGTTGCAGCACGTAGTGGTCCGGCCGGTTCTGCTGTTGGACGAAGAAGAAGTCCGCCGCGCCCGGCCAGTTGATCCAGGAATGCCATGTATAGGTGTTGACAGCAAGGTATACACCATCTGGCCAGAATTGGGCGGCCTGAATAGGCTGGGCTTGCAGACCCTGCCATCGGCCACCTGCAAGCAGCATGACAGCGACTGCAATAACCTTCATTACAAGCGAAGCGGACTTGCGCAATGACAACTGGAACAAGTGTTTCATACTATCTACTGTAAGCAATCGAGATGGTTTGCGCTTGGTGAACCAGAGGAATCGGGACATACCATCGGCCCCGGACCCAGCAAAGACAGGGATACTGGGAATGCTCCCCCAAAAAAAGAAACCGTATCAGGGCTTCCTTTGCCAGGCTCCCTTCTCAATTGATGCAACGCTTTCACCGATGGATTTGATTGGGGAGTTTTCAGGAGCCGAAGCATCCGTTTCAGCTACCCGGAACCCACCGATAAGCCATCATCTTGCCTCCACCGTTTTCCTCCACACAGATGATGCGGGTGCCATCCTCAAGCTTTTTGACTTGCAGCGAGATCATCATGTCCTGGGTCCCTGAATAGTGATTTGTCACGGCTCCCGGGCCAAACCAACCGACCTTGGAGCCATCCGAGAGCCGGTAAACCGTGACAGTCCCGCGCCTGCGATCATCCAGCCCACGATCCAGATAGGCCACGTATATGTAGTCTTCATCGGCCGCAAAGGTAAACGGCAGGGTCATCCCACTGGAATTGTGATCGAGTAGGATCCGGTCTACGCCCAGATCATCGTAGCCGAGATCGATGGAGTATTGGTAATCAGGAACTTCCTGATGTCGAAATCCACTGTATACGTGGAGGTGCTTGGGATAATAGTCTCCGCTGGCCAGCAACAAGGTGTCACTGGCATCCACATACCGGATTCTTGTTATATACTCTCGCTGACGATCGGGGACCAATTCGTCGTTTGGAACATCAATGAAGCGAAAACCATCTTCGGGGTAATTGGGAACTCCATTTGCGTCAAAACCATCCATGGGTATGAAAGACACGCCTCCCTCTCTGAATTGAGGCTCATATTCACTCATTTTACCGCCCATCCAGACATTACCCTGGGCATCGACGTCAAATGCTTTCACATAGGGAGTAGGCACTTTGAACTCCCTGAATTCGCCTTCATCGACTGCGCCGTTTCCATTGCCGTCTCTCCACATCAGTCGACGGTCTTTCTTTTCGTCCCAATCTCCCGTCCACACCGGATACTTTCCTTCACCCCAAGGCTGACCTTGTCCATTATCGAGAACCCAGAACAAGGCTGCTGGAATAGCGATTTCCGATCCCTCCTCATAACGGAAGACCGCGACCACTTGGTTGTTCAATGTGGTTGCAAAAAGGAATCTTCTGCCGTCGATCACGCGGAAGAAGGACACTCCAAGCGCAAACTGAAGCCGCGGATCATCCACAAAGCGGAAGGGATCGATGGACGTGGCAATCGTCTTCCAACTCATCCCAGGCTCTTTGCTGAAGTCGACCTCGAAGACCTGACCTGCGGCGTGGAAGTAAACGGTATTACCGCCCCTGGGCTCGATATCCGCGACATGCATGAAAATGCTGCGCAGATCCCACAAATACTGACCCGAACTGTTGTATGCACGAATGTCGGTGCCTCCTTGGGTCTGCATGGGGATGCCGGTGTTTCCAACAAAAATCTCACCATTTGCTCCAAAACCAATGCCCCGGATTCCCCAGAAGCGCTTCGTGCCAGCCCTTCCGCGCACCGGAGGCCCAAAAATCCCGCCTGTATCTCCAAAGGTTCCAACCTGCACCGGATTCCCCGGAGCGCTTAAATCAAAAATCTTGATATTCTGATCCGGACCATTGTCCGCCACCCAAAGCCGTCCCTGATTATCAAACTCCACGGCAGAAGGATCGACCACGCTTCGGATGGAACGTCCATCGCTCAATTGGACATATGGAGCGAGTTCCCCAATTGGAGGGGGCATCAGGTTGCCAAGAAAAGCTCGACCGTAAAAGTTTATGATGGAGGCACTGAGACCATCACGCACGGCGGCAGAGATTCGCATCCTGCTCCGGGTGGCCGTTTTCGAACTGATATTACGGTTGAAAAACTCCCCTTTTCCAACACGCCTTCCGTTGTGGTAAGCACCATCTGCCCAATTTGTTTCGTCCCAAAAGCTGCGGGTTACAATCAGGGGCATGTGTACATCATTCTGTGGATCCAGTTCGCCCGGATTAAACACCTCCACATCCTCGATGAAGTTGCTGACCGCCGATCCTCCACCCAACGAACTTCCATCTCCATGGGTGTTGCCTATCCAATGGTTCTCGACCGTAAGCGGCGCGACATAGGGCATTACGGGCCTCACCAGAAAACGCATTGGGTCCCCTTCGGGATCCGATCCACTCACCTGAAAAGTGAGCGTTTGACCGACCGAAACCGTCCGATTTCCAATCGGATTCAGTTCCGTAGAAGGATCATCGCCAGCCTGGGCACTGATGCCTACTACAAGGAACAGCAAACCCATGAAGGAAGGGATCATTCGTCGCAACACGTGTCGCAGACAAAGGATCCCACCTGAGGAAAAACAGAGCAATTGAACCGGCATAAGTAATGAGATAGTCATAGAAACAATTGTAAATTTATCGCTAAATTAAAAACCTGCACAATTCCCTTACGTAAGCAACTCCAAAACAACATCGCCTCACCACGAGCATCACCCCTTCCCACGCATGATCGGGTAGGGCAAATTTCCTCAATAAGCCGCGATTTCCCGGCGGTCTTGGCGCCTTGCATCTCCGGGTCTTTGCGTGAGACAAGTTTTCTTGAAGGCTGGGATTCCAAACCAAAGAATGAATCCGGAAGGATAGGCATAGAATCCTCATCCTTCGTGGATTCCAGTCCCCTTTCGGGTATTTGGTGCATTTCGTGGTTAATCAAACAAATCTTGTCACCGCGACGAACCGAAGATCACGAAGGAGGAGGCTCTGCCCTGATGTTCATTCTCTGTGGTCATCATCCCCAACAGTGGTTGAACCCATTCTCATGCGCAAATTTCGAACAATTCGACAGCTTGAAATCCCCTTCTTACCCTGTGTTCCATGTGAGATCTCTTGTGGCTGGCATCTTCTCCCCCTTAGCAGCCTGCGCATCCCTGCTCGCGCCCGATATCAATACCATCTTTCAAATGCCAGGCATTCGCTCCGCCCTACGCTGAAGATGAGAAAGGCTTGAGAAGCCGTAGTCGAAAGAGACCGGCGTCCACTACCCCTCAGCAGCATACAAAGGGAACACCGCAAACCATGGCATCAGCCTTTTCCGATCGCTTTGAGCGCGCGATCCAAACCTGCCAGAAGCTCGGCTTCCCGGGTGGGCTTGGGAATGTAGTCATTCATACCTGACGCAATGCATTTTTCGCGATCTCCCTCCATCGTATGGGCGGTCATCGCGATAACGTAGGTCGATTTCATGCGCTCATCCCTCCGGATAGCCCGGGTGGCTTCGTAACCATCCATCACAGGCATCTGACAGTCCATGAAAACAAGATCATAAGAGCCGATCTCCAATGTAGCCAACGCTTCACGACCATTGGCCACAATGTCAGCCCGGTAGCCCGCTTTCCTGAGTTGAAGCTCCATTACCCTCTGGTTTACCCTATTGTCCTCAACGACCAGGATACGGAGATCAGACACATCATCCTCTCCCTCCGTCAGCTTGTTTCCATGACTGGTGGCAGGACTTGGAGAAGATGGGGGCTGAAACCGTGAGAGTAAGGCCTCGAGAAGGGCATTTCTGCGAATGGGGAGGGTAAGGATCTCACCCAGACGGTGCCTGCGTGTTGACCCCAGATCAATCCGGTGCTCAAGGGATGTGACCAGAATCAGCATGGGAGGCTCATGGGGCGCCGGAATCCCGTTGAGATGAAGATCAACCATCCGCAAGCAGTCCATCCCGGCGTTTTCGGAAAGACGCAGGGCAATAATGATCCAATCATAGTTCTCTTGATGGAGCGATCGTTCGCTCATGAGCTGGCACGCGTGCTGCGGATCACCCGTGGAGTCCAAAGCCATACCCCAAGCGTGGGAATGATGATTCAGAACGCTCAGCGTTGTGTCGCTGTCACAAATCGCCAGGACGCGCTTGCCTTGGAGAAGGTTGATCGGTGCGGGTCCGGTAGTATTTTCCTCGGGAACAAAGGGAGTCCGGATGGTAAACCAGAAGGTCGAACCTTGACCAATCTCGCTTTCGACCCCGATCACCCCTTGCATTTGCTCGACAATCTGCTTTGAAATCGCAAGGCCCAGTCCTGTGCCGCCGTAGCGGCGAGTGGTAGAATTATCCGCCTGCGTAAAGGGCTGAAAGAGATGATCCCGAATCTCCTCAGGAATGCCAATGCCGGTGTCCACGATCTCAAACCGGAGGGCGTTCTGCCCTTCCTGCCGCGCCGTCGACACCCTCACCCACACATGGCCTTTCCCGGTGAACTTGATGGCATTGGAAATGAGATTGACCAACACCTGCCTGATGCGCCCCGGATCGCCGAAACACTTGGCCGGAACATCCGGATCGATAAATGAGGCCACTTCAAGGTTTTTCTCTGCCGCCCTAATGGCCAGAAGCTCAAGGGATTCCTCAACGGTGTTTGCCAGATCGAAAACGATATTTTCGAACAGGAGTTTGCCGGCCTCCATTTTCGAAATGTCCAGGATGTCATTCAGGATAGAGAGAAGGGACTCCGCGCTGTGTCTGGTGATTTCCGCGAAC
Source organism: Opitutales bacterium (assembly GCA_033813415.1). GTDB lineage: Bacteria > Verrucomicrobiota > Verrucomicrobiia > Opitutales > JAFGAQ01 > JAFGAQ01. The sequence continues at coordinate 17,017 of JAPXRV010000066.1, forward strand.
TCGCGTTGCTGGTGGTCGAGCTGGGACGCAAGCAGGAGGTTACTCATCCCGATGATGCCATTCATCGGAGTGCGAATCTCGTGGCTCATATTTGCGAGGAACTGACTTTTCACGCGGGACGCCTCTTGGGCGATCGACTGGGCGCGTTTGCGTTCCTCGACCTCCCGGAGGAGTGCCTCATTGGCCGACGCCAATTCCGCGGTGCGTTCCTTAACACGGAGCTCCATGGTCTCGTTGGCCTTACGCATCCGGATCTGGTTAAGGTGAAGGTTTCGCATCCAGACGAGATACATTCCAAAGAGCAAAACCAACAAACCCACCGAGCCCTTAAACCAAAGCGTTTGATAGTATCGGTGCGGCAACACGAAACTGATACTGGCAACCGACGAAGCCCACTCACCGTCGGATCCACGCGCCTGAACCTCAAACTGATAAGACCCCGGGGTCAGGTTTGTGTAGAAAGCCGACCGTCGGCTGCCCGCATCGATCCATTCGGGGTTAAAGCCGATCAGACGGTATCGATAGCGCACTTCAAGCGGGGCCTGGTAATCCACCGCCACATAGTCGAATTCCAAATTTCCAGAACCTGATTCGATCGAAGAAAGTGCGTCCGCGTCGTAATGCCTGCCATTTATCCGAACCCGGCTGATCGCGGTAACCAGAGGAGACGCACGTTCTTGAGCCACCTGCGGGTCAATCATGATCACCCCGGCGGAACTCGGGAGCCATATTCTCCCATCTTTTGATCGGGCTGCGGAATACTCGAGTGAGACTTTGTCGTTGGACCTGACAGCATTCGGACCTTCGTAAACATCACATTTCAAATGATCCTTTTCTCCGTCTGCCACGGCGTTTAAATCATCCTGCGACATCCGGAATATCCCCCGATTACTGTCGGCCCATATGAATCCATGGGCATCCGGAATCAGTGAATACACGAAATCGACATGAAGACCATGTTCCCGAGTCAGTGTGCGGGCTTGAGTGCCGCGAAATCGTGTGATCCCATTGTTTTGAGTGGCCCAAACGTTTCCAACATCGTCCATGGTCAAAAAGAGATACCGGGTCGATGGCTGCCCATTGATTTCGGTGATGTTGAAGAGCTTACCATCCCGAACCTGATGAACGCCAGATTCAGAAGCGATCCAGATACTCCCGTCATTATCCACCAGAAGATCGTTTATCCAGGGCACTGAAACCGGTTGTCCATCTTCGAGTAAGAATGAAATGATGGTGTCACCGGAGAGTCGCATCAGGTCATCCGCAAGTCCCACCAGAATGCCTTCAGCATCTTCCGCGATCGCGCGTGGCCAAACATCAAATGCCCACTTTGCGACAACTGTGCCGCGATCCACACTGAACCGGTCGATGTTATTCCTGGCTCCGATGAAATAGGTATAACCGTCCGATGCAGAGAATATTTGTTTGATCCATCGCGATGTGAAGTCTGTGGGAGCCTCATAGTGGAAATTGGAAAAGGCTCCATCCCGATAAAGAGACACGCCATTGGTTGTGCCGATCCAGACTCCATTCTGAATATCGGGAGCAGTCCATAACACCCCGTCAGCCACCAACCCATCGCGAATGCTGTAAGTCGGAAACTTCACATCCAGGATTTGGGTAAGACCGTCGGCAGTCCCGACCCAGATACTGCCGTCCGGTGACTCCGCCAGCGAGAGCACCTGATTGGAGGCCAATCCTTCTGTATGGGTGAGCGTCTCAAAGCAACCGTCGAAATAGCGAACCACACCCGCTCCGTAGGTGCCCATCCATATCGCTCCTTTTGAATCGGAAAAAAGAACCTGCGGTTGTCCGGGAGACGTCCCGATATCCACAGGGCGGCTTTCGGAGTCAAAAACCTCCAGACCATCCGCATAGGACACCCAAAGGTTTCCATCCCTATCCATTGTGATGGCATGGATCATGTGCCCGGAAAAGTCACGACCTTCCCATGGCTTCCAGCGTTCACCCTCAAGGTAGAACAGCCCTTTTTCCGCGGTTCCCAACCAAAGCTTGCCTTTGGGGTCTTCATAAAGCGAAAAGGAATCCACTCCGTCCAATCCAATCGACTCCCAGGATTCCCTGCCGTTTGCCAGCTTGCGTATCGGGCCTGAGTTGGTGGCCATGTAGACATACGAATCGGAGGACTCGAGAATGGCCCGGATCGCAACAGACCCGGTTTCCAGAAACTCCGGATCCGGCAATCTATTAAGAAGACGCCCGTCGAAATAACAGATGGCTCCATCCAAACCCACCCACATCCCTCCTGCCGATCGCGTACTGACGGAGGTAACGACCCGACTTTTCAGAGTATCATCGGGTTGTTCCCCCCCTATGTCAGGAAAGTTGTCGCCTGAACTGAAAAAGACTTAAAGATTGGAACCGAGGGCAGGACAGGGCCGCGACCGGGAGGGCTTCCCGGGAAAAGTGGCAATCCCAGGTAGAACGATTATCGGATGTATCCCCCAAAGCTTGAGCCAGCCAAATCCGGAATGTCAGCAGCGTAGCGCTTCGTGGGCAGATCCACCGCCCCAAACCACAGCCCAGAACACCCCACTCAAAACC
>JAPXRV010000067.1:0-19256 GCA_033813415.1 Opitutales bacterium
CAAGCAACCGATACCACATCACGTAACCCCACCCTTAATCCATGGAACCAACGATTCGCAACGAGCTGCCCGAAGACTATCGGAAGGTTGAAGAAATTACCCGCAAGGCCTTTTGGAACCTGCATTTTCCGGGATGTGACGAACATTATCTCGTGCACATTATGCGGAATCATCCGGACTTTCTCCCCGAGCTGGATTTCGTGCTCGAAAAAGACGGTGAGGTGATCGGGAATATCATGTACACCAAGTCCAGCCTGACCGATGACAAGGGCGACCATCATGAAATTCTTACATTCGGGCCGGTTTGCATTGTTCCCGATCACCAGCGTAAGGGTTATGGCCGGCAGTTAATCCTGCATTCGGTTGAGGTGGCCCGCTCGATGGGGTATCCCGCGATTGCCATCTACGGTAACCCCAACAACTACGTGAAGCTGGGATTCAAGAGCTGCAAACGTTACAACATCTGCAACGCCGCCGGAGCTTTTCCTTCCGCTCTCATGGCGATGGAGCTGCAAGAGGGTGTTCTGCGATCCTATGGTCCCGGCAAATTGAAATACGCTGAAAGCCCGGTCTATGCCTTGGATCCAAAGGATGCCGAAGCCTATGATGCGAGTCTCGAGCCTATGGAGAAGCAGGAACTCCCCGGGCAGGAAGTATTTTTTATTATGGTGCAATCTTCGATGTCCCAGGATTCCCAAGCTTAAATTAGGCCGCGTTATTTTGGATTGGAATTCAATTTGCCGTTGGTTCAGGTGAATTCGAGATTATATTTCGTCCGGTTCATTGATGAGTCGCGACGGAAACGTCTTTTGTGGGTGTTTTTTTGTGTGACACCGTTACGGATTTGCATTTCAGTCTGGCTTTTCCATCGTTCCCAATATGCGTGTCATAAATTTCTTCTTTGGATATCCGTTTGTTTTGCTAGCATTTGTGGTTCTTTCAGCATTGGTTCAGTCGGGGCTGAACGCTGGAGTAGAGGGTGACTATGTATTCGAAAGCAGTGGATTGTATGTAACCATAACAGGATACAATGGGTCGGACACGGAAATTTCGATTCCATCTACACTTGGTGGACTACCTGTTCGGGGTATTGGGGATCGTGCGTTTCAGTCAAAGAGAATGACTCGTGCGGTCATTCCGGAGGGAGTAGAGAGTATAGGGTTAAGGGCATTTTATGGATGTGCAGCGATGACTGACATTGTTCTCTCCCATACCCTTTTGAGTATTGGACAAGACGCATTTTCCGGTTGTTTTTCGCTTACCTCTATTTTTGTCCCGTCATATGTATCTTCAATCCATGAGTCGGCGTTCAATACATGTCGATCGATGACTTCCATCCATGTGGATGCTGAGAACCCCACATACCAGAGTGTTGGTGGATTGCTGGTTGCTCGCGATGGTCTTCAGTTACTGGTTTGTCCGCGTGGTTATGAAGGTCATTTGACGATTCCGGATGAACTCGGAGTGATTGTGTCGAGTGCGTTCGCCGGCTGTGAAAAGCTCACTCGAGTCACCTTGCAATCGGGTTTGGATACGGTGCCTCCCTACGCTTTCCTTTCCTGCATTGCCTTGGAGCAGGTGGATTTGCCTGCTGGCTTGAAGTCAATCGAAAATTGGGCATTTCAGCAGTGTGAGTTGTTGGAATCCATCAAGCTTCCAGCGTCTCTTGAACAGATCGGCGTAGCGGCATTTTCCGGCTGTCTATCGCTATCCGAAATCACGATTCCTCAAGGTGTGACTGCTGTGGGAGGTGCAGCGTTTCAGGGATGTGTGGAGTTGTCCACGGCCGTGTTTGAAGGACACGCACCAAACATGTCGGTCCAGGTTTTTGATGGTGCGGCAGTTGGCTTTTCCATTTTTCACAGGCCCGGCGCAGACGGGTTTTCAAGTCCGCTATGGCTCGGATACCCTTGTGAGATGCTGCCAAATCAGGTCCCGGTATTGGTGGGTATAGGCAACCGTGAGGTCGTCCTGGGAGAATCGATCACATTTCCGGTGTTGGTTTCGGATGGAGATTCTCTGCAGTCTCTTTCGTATTCTGCAAACGGCGGGGAATGATCCGTATTGCGTTCTTATTGATTGGCAATCGGGAGACGGCGGACCCGTCAAATTATGAAGATCAAGTGCTACGGATTTGATTGTTTCAAATGCGAATCGGATCGTTATTTGATTCCGGTGAACCGGTTACCCGAAAATAGGCCCTGCGTCCACATTGGATGGTTCTGTCGATACGTCACCCTTGATGAATCCTATGAAAATGGATCGGAAGCGGTTTCGTGAGGCGGTGGCAGGGCAAAGAAAAGCCTGTGAATGGATGGTGGATGATTGCCATGCCTCTTTGACTTTGTTGTTTCTCTACTGGAGCCGAATTTCGGGAATCGCGAATGCGGTTGGCGGAAGTCACTGTTTCAGATCGTCGGATATTCATAGAGTGATTGTGAAAGTATCTTTGATCATCCAGGCCGATTTTGAGGAAGTTGCTGTTTCGGGGATATGGAGGGAGTATTCTTTGACGCTTCCCGGTTTGTTCGACAAGGAAGTGACGGTTGCTGATAGTGAGAAAATGATGGACCTTTTGGGGACGCTGATCCGGAGTATAGGATACCCCATGCATTACTGACGAGGGGCTTTGATTGTATGTTCCAGATCTGAATGGGGCGGATGGTGTTGCATTACGATGGTTCCGTGGTAAGGTCCGGAGACGTTCAACCCTAACCTCGATTGATTATGTATAAAACGACTAAGCCCCGGGACGATTTCGAAGTGCAGTTCAAGCACATTGTTTTGATCGTTGTGGGACTGGCTGTCTTGTATGGACTGTTTTCCTCCTACTATGTTGTCGAATCCGAGGAGCAGGCGGTGGTGCTGCGATTCGGGAAACTGCACAAAGTCGCTGAGCCGGGCCTGCATTTCAAAATTCCATTTGGGGTGGACAAGGCCATGCGGGTGGCGACCCGGCGTCAGCACCGTGAGGAGTTTGGATATCGCACCTTGGCAGACAACTCTGGAGGTGGGCCGAGCCGCTACGATAGCCGCAGCTATCTGAGTGAGTCTCTTATGGTGACCGGGGATTTGAATGCGGCCGAGGTGGAGTGGAGTGTCCAGTATCGGATCGATGATCCGCGGGCTTTTCTTTTCAGTGTGCGTGACCCTGTGACTACCATGCGGGACGTGTCGGAATCGGTTATGCGACAGGTCGTGGGAGACCGGACGGTGGACGAGATCATCACTGTCGGCCGGCAAGGCATGCAGAATCAGGCGCTTTCCCGTCTTCAGAAGCTGATGGATGAATACGGGATGGGAATCAGTATTGATCAGGTTGTTTTACAGGCGGTGGCACCTCCTTCTCAGGTTGCTCCATCCTTCAATGCGGTGAATGAAGCGCAACAGTTGCGTGAACGTCTGATTAACGAGGCCAGATCCCAGTATAATCAGGTGGTTCCCAAGGCCCGCGGGCAGGGCGAACAGCAGATTGAGGAGGCCCGGGGTTATGCAATCGAACGGGTGAACAGGAGTAAGGGCGATGCCAAACGTTTTGAGGCGGTGCTTGAGGAATACCTGAAGGCTCCCGAGATTACCCGGCGGCGGATGTATCTGGAAACGATGCAGCGGGTTTTGCCCAAGATGGGACGCAAGATCATCGTGGATGAGAATGCCCAGTCGGTGTTACCACTCCTGCAACTGAACGAAGAGAAGTAATCGAACCGGAGATAGAATCATGAATCGTCAAATCAGCCTTATGTTTTCGGTCGGTCTTCTGATCGTAATCGGTGGAGTCGTTTTGTATCAGAGCCTGTTTGTTGTGCAGGAAACCGAGCAAGTGATCCTGACCCAATTCGGGGAGATTCAGGGTGCGCCCGTAACCGAAGCGGGTTTGCATTGGCGGGTTCCTTTCATCCAAAAGGTCAACAAGCTGGAGAAACGGGTTTTATCGTGGGATGGAGAAAGCAGCGAGCTTCCGACCAAGGACAAGCTGTTTGTGCGAATTGACAGTTTTGCCAGATGGAAGATAAAGGATCCCCAGACGTTTTTTCTCAGGCTGCGCAATGAGCGCACGGCTCTCACGAGGTTGGACGACATTCTTGACAGTGCGGCTCGTGAAGCGATCGCCAATCATGTACTGCTTGAGATTGTTCGTTCAGAGAACCGTGAGGTGATACTGGATGAAGAGCTTAAGCAATTGGACTCGGATGTGATTGGTCGGCTCGACAAGATTTCGGTGGGGAGAGACCGCATCGAACGCATGATTGTGGCTGCCGCGCAGCCCACATTGGAGACCCTCGGAATTGAACTGCTTGATCTCAGGATCAAGCGTTTGAACTACAATGACAATGTGCAGCGTCAGATTTTTCAGCGTATGATCAGTGAACGCGAACAGATCGCCGCCCGTTTTCGCAGTGAAGGGGAGGGAGAAGCCGCCCGGATTCTGGGGCAGCGCGATCGTGACCTTCGCGATATTCAGTCCGAAGCTTATCGTGTTGGCCAGGAAATCATGGGGCTGGCTGACGCTGAGGCTTCCGCTATCTATACTCAGGCGTATGGGGGAACTGTCCAGGCTCAGGAATACTATGAGTTCGTCAAGACGCTTGAAACGCTGGAGCAGACCTTATCAGGCGATACCATGATCATCCTTTCCACTGACAGTGATCTCTTCCGGCCTTTCAGAGGACTGTAGAGATCGGAGGGCTCTTCGCGGGCGCCGTATCATTCGCCCGTGGCGGAAAATGCCGGAGCATCTCCGTCCGGGTCTGTAGCCGTGACTTTGATCTGAATCGTTTGTCCGGCTGATACTGAATGGCTCACGATCGGACGGATGACTGGAGTCCGGTTGTATGTGCCGATCCTTTGCCAACCGGGTGCCGGCGGATCTGGGTTTGCGTTTGCAAAGACCACAGGGTCACCATTTGGCAAGGGGTTTTTCAGGCGTACCGCGAGCGTGATCGCTCCGTCGGGCAGGTCTCCAACATCGGCTTGATAAATAAAGGTGATGTGAACAAAGGAGTCGTCGTGGTATCCGATGTTGTAGGCAGGGCTATTGCCACGTGGTTCGCGCACCAAAATGCATGTGAGATTAAATGCATTGTCATAGGCCTCCATTACGGCATTTTGGGTGTTGATGGTCGGCATCCACTCGCTGTATGGGTAGGTGTGCCACTCGCCCCAGAATCCGATGAGACCGAGTTCGATGAACCCGATGCGCGGGGATCCCCATCATAGCGTGCTCCGAACGCAGCGATGAAGCTCAACATGCTTCTTTGCAGGTCGGGGTGTTCGTAATCCGGTGAGACGCTGCGACTCTCTTCAGGCGTGGTTTCCTGATACGTGCTGTATGGGTTCACCGGCACATGACTCAGAAATTCCGGGACTCCAGATGGTTTGGCGGGGTTATCGTAGTAGAACTTCAGCAGCGCTTGATGCCCTCTCGATGCGATGGTATTCAGCAAGGTTTCGAGGGCTGTCCAGTCGAAGAAGTCATATCCGGTTTGAACGGCACACACCGGTAGTGGCTCATATTCGAGGCTGTAGGGAAAGTTATCGTAGTCCTCTGCATAGCAAACAAATCCCTTGAGTGGATTGCCTATCAGTCGACCTCAATGGATTGTCCAGCTTCACGCTTATCGTAGCTGCGGAAAGCAAACACAGTCTCGCTGTCGATGATCCCTTCGGTTTTGAGAAGATGATCGGTAATGATGTATTCGATCTTGTCGAGGGAGGGGCACTTGAGGATCACCATGAGATCGTATCTACCGGAAATGGAAAACACTTCCGTGACATCCGGCATGTCCAGGATGCGTTCCGCTGTTCCAGTGATGCGTTTCGGGTCGATTTTGAGAAGAATGATGGCGGTGGGCATGGTAAGAATAGTCGATTTTGGTTGGTGCCGGGTAGCTTATCCAAACAGTCATCCCGGCAAAGATCGTTCAATCGGACAGAAAACACGCTAGAATGAACAAGTCATAAATGCAATGGTTGAGTCCGCTTTCCCTGCGATTCTGGCAAACCTTAGACTTTGCGAGTCCGGTTTTGCAGCCGAACTGTCGGAATGCCATTTTGTGCACACGATGCGGGATCACAGTGCGGATGATCCGACCTGATCCTCATCTTTTCTCATCGCCTTGAGCGCTTTGACCAGAGCCGGGAGCTGAATCGGTTTGGTGAGGTAGTCATCCATTCCGGCTTCGAGGCACTTCTCCCTGTCCCCCTTCATCGCGTGAGCAGTCAGGGCGATAATGTGCAGTTTCTTCTGGTCTCCTGTCTTCTCCTCGAATTTTCTGATCTTACGAGTGGCCTCGTAGCCGTCCATTTCCGGCATGTGCACGTCCATGAAGACCACATCGAATATTCCGTCGGTGATAGCTCTGACGGCTTGTCTCCCATTCTCCACAAACTCGGCCTGATATCCCATTTTCTTAAGGATAAGGCTTAGCACCTTCTGGTTGATCCGGTTGTCTTCCGCCACCAGAATACGAAGCGGATGCATATCAGCCATTTTCGGTTCGGATGCGGCAGGAGCTGCGGGCTGGCCTGGTGCTTCAGTCGTCTGATGGATTCGTGTGCCAATGGCAGGTTCGAGCACAGGCGCTATGAAGGTGAAGCGGAAGACGGATCCTTTACCCTCAATACTCCGTACTTCGACGTCTCCACCAAGCTTGCGGCAGAGGCTTCGTGAAATTGCAAGACCGAGACCGGTCCCGCCATACCGACGGGTGGTTGAAGTGTCGGCTTGCGAAAAGGGAAGGAAGAGTCGATCCATCTTGTCATCGGGAATCCCGATGCCGCTATCCTCAATTTCGCACCAGATCTCACACCAGTTTCCGGAGTGATCTCTGGGTGGCGGGATGGATTCACTACCCGCCTTTACTGTGATGCCTCCCTCGTGGGTGAATTTGACGGCGTTTCCGATCAGATTAAGCAGAACTTCTTTGATGCGGGCCTCGTCTGATACCACCCGGTTGGGGATCGACGGATCGAGATCGAAACACACAAATAGCCCTTTTCGGGATGCTTCATGCCCAAGGATTCCGATGACCTCCTCGACGCAGGTGCGAAAACGCATGGGCCGCGCTTCGATCTCCATTTTTCCGGATTCAATCTTCGAGAAATCGAGAATCCCGTTGACCAGACTCAGTAGTGCTTTGCCGCTGGTTTGAACCATTTCCAGCCACTCCCGGTGTTCATCCTGAATATCCGAATCGAGGAGAAGTGAGGTGAACCCCAGGATGCTGTTCATGGGAGTCCGGATCTCATGACTCATATTCGCAAGGAAGTCGCTTTTTGCGCGGTTTGCCTTTTCGGATTCGATCGCCATGCGGTTGGCCCGCTCGATGGCAATCTGAAGCTGCGCGTTGGTCCGGGCAATTTCGCGGCTCGCGATGCGGTTGCGTATTGCAAGCATGATGCTGTCAACCGCGGCCATGAGGATACGTCGATCCACGAGTTTCCAGCGTTGCCCGGCATCGTTTTTTCCGAAGCCCATGAATCCCCAGAGTTCATTCCGGAGGAACATTGGCACCATGAAAAGGCTTTTTGCCTGCACTTCCTGCAGAAGGGGGTGGCAGAATCCGTTGGTGGGATTGCCTTCGCTCCGTGCGATCACGTAATGCTTATCGTAGAAACGATTGCGCCAGCTCCCCGCCTCGCCATGCCACCTGTACACATAGTCGCGGGCATGAACCTCTTGGGCGGAATCCGGGTCATCTCTCCAGATTTCGACCATGGAGAATCCCTCGTCGGTCCCATCCTTCTCAGAGTGGGTGCGGGTGCAGACTGCCAGAAAGGCGACATCCACTTCGAGGGCACGTCCAAGGTATTGAAGGATCTCGTGAGGAATGGGTTCGACAGCATCCAGGCTTTCGTCACCCAGGGAGAGGAGGTGATTCATTGACTGAACCAGGGCGTGGAGCAACTGGTCACGTCTTTCCACTCTGAGTCTGGCGACTCTCTCGTTGGTGATGTCCTTGATGAAAACCAGATAGTGAACATTATCGAGGGCTGTCCCGTTGAGCGATAGATACTGTTCAACCCCGTTTTTCCGGATGAACCGGAACTCACCCTTCGAGCGCTTCTCCTGTTTCAGCCGGGCAAGCCAGGTATGGCCTTCCTGCCGGGCGTCCGCATGCATCCGGTCGAAGAGGGTCTGCTGAGCGAGTGCGAACGTGCTGAATCCGGTGATCTTCGCAAGGGTCTCGTTCAGGTGGCAAAAGTCTCCGTGCTGATCGATAACCGCTACTCCGTCCGGTGCGTAATCAATGCAGGCCCTATATTGGCTTTCGGTCACAGAAAGGTTTTCCTCTGAAAACTTCCACTTGGAAATGTCCCATCGGATACCGACGACCTCCGTGATCGTTCCTGCGTTATCAAAGACCGGAATATACTCGTCACGCACCCAGATGGTGTGACCTTTTGCGTGCTGGAAACGGTATTCCGAACACAGCCTGTCCGTAGATGCAATGTCGACAAGATCCTCCATCAGTCGCGGCCGGTCGATGGGATCAATCCGCGAAAACCAAAGAGACGGGTCACGAATGAATGCCTGAGGTCCAAATCCAAGAAGGGTCTGACAATTTGGGCTGATTGCTAGAATGGGCCACGGATCTTTGGCCGCAAAGCGGAAGAAAAGGGTGGATCCGCTGACATCCGAATTGCCATGGATTGGGTCATTGGTGCGCCCATTGAGATCCTTTGGGTCGTGTGATCCGAGCGCAGCAGAAAGGAATCCAACGATGGGAAGCGATGCCAGTCCGAGAAACGCCGTATCCGCGCCTGCCAACCACTGCATTACCAGCCAAAGCACGGAGGCTCCAGCGATACTCACAGTGTTATGCAGAAAGACGGCCCTTGCCGATGGGTCTAGACCAGCATAGGGATTGAGTCGGGGTAGCAGTTTTCTGCAGAGGGATTGTATGACGAGCGTTAGCATCCGTTGACCACAAGAGTGGTTAATCGGACAATATGTAAATAACCTTAGAAATTTTAGCGAACCAGTGTAAACTTTTCTTCGCCGAAGCGTGAGCGCAGTAGATGCGGAACCACGATTTCGCCATTGCCGATGTGATTGTTCTCCAGAATGGCGGCTAGTGTTCGTGACATTCCGAGCGCAGACCCGTTAAGTGTGTGAACGGGCTCAACCTTTCCATCTTTGTTCCGGAAACGGATTTGGGCGCGGCGTGCCTGAAAATCGGTGAAGTTGCTGCAGCTTGAAACTTCCAGCCAACGCTTCTGTCCGCGCGACCACACTTCCAGATCGAACTGTTTGGAGTGGGGGAAACCGATGTCTCCCGCGCAAATCTCCAATACGCGGTAGGGTAGTTGGAGTGCCTGTAGCATGTGCTCGGCGTTTTTCCGAAGCGATTCGAGCTCTTCAAAACTGTTTTTTGGACAGACCCATTTGACCAGCTCAACCTTGTCGAACTGATGGAGGCGGTTGAGTCCGCGCACATCCTTTCCCCAGCTTCCGGCTTCCCTGCGGAAGCAGGGAGTATAGGCGCAGAATTTCAGCGGTAGGTCCGCCTCGTTGAGGATCTCATCGCGAAAATAGTTGGTGACGGGGACCTCGGCGGTCGGGATAAGGTAGAGGTCCTCGTTGATGACCTGGTACATCTGGCCTTCCTTGTCCGGTAACTGTCCGGTGGCGGTTGCGCTTGCGCCGTTCACCATGTGGGGAGGTTGGATTTCCTCGTAACCGAGTTTCACGGCTTCATCCAGCAAAGACTGGATCAAGGCACGGTTTAAGCGGGCCAATGCTCCGCGGTAGAAAGGGAATCCCGCGCCAGTGACTTTCACTCCGCGGTTGAAGTCCAAAAATGTGCTCATCCCGGGGATGTCCCAATGCGGAACTCCGGGTGCGTCTTTGTCGAATCCCTCCGGGATCCACTCATAAACCACGCGGTTGTCCTGATCTCCACGCCCAGCCGGAACGCTTTCATGCGGAAGATTAGGAATCGTGAGCATCCCCTGTCTCCATAGCTCGTCGATTTCGCGTGTGCGAGCCTCGGCGGTTTTCACTTCCTCCGAAAGCGTCTTCATCTCGGCGATCTTGATCTTAAACGCATCCGAACCCTTTTCCATGGAGCGGATTTCCTGATTGGCGGCGTTTTGGCGGGCCCTGAGTGTTTCCGCATCGGTCACAAGCTGGCGACGTTGCCGGTCAAGCTCAAGGACAGCGTCGAGGTCGCAGGAGAATTTCTTGCGGGCAATGGCAGCTCTCACCCGTTCGGTTTGTTCACGCAGAATAGAAATATCGATCATGGAAGTTCGGAAAATTGAGGATAGTGCCTAGCGGTAGGGATGCCTGTTGTCGAGTCTGAACAAAATGCGTGGGCCAACACTTCTCAGCCCGGATACCGGCAGCTCATCCTCTGGTCAAATACTATGCTGCGAGGGGTGTTCAGTCGCCTTTTTAAGGCTTCAGCTGCGCGACGAAGTGACTTCTGATTGTTCGGCCCGGCGTGAGGCCTTCCACCTGTCACGGTGGTTACGTATCCAATCCAAAAGTGCCCGCTCGAAACCAATGTCCCGACCAGCCTTCTCGGACTCCAGCCACTTATGCTTGAGTATCTCCTCCCGCTCCTGGAGGAACTCCCGATACAGACTCGATCGGTCCGCAAAGACCCGGGTCTGATCTCTGTCCTTTTCGTCTGCCATTGGAAATTTATCGAACAAAGGTTTACAAAGCTGCGTCATATGCTAGGACGCTACCAGTGGCAATCAATTCATTTTTCCAGACTATCCAGTATTTTGGATGCGATCATACGGAATTCATTAGCAGAGCAACTGTTAGGATTTGCCACCACTTGGGGAATGCCCTGGTCTCCTCCGATTCTCAAAGTCTCCTCGATCGGGATTTGACCGAGTAGCGGAACCCCAAGTGCATCCGCAACCCGTTCTCCGCCATCTTTTCCAAAGATGTATTGCCGTTCTCCGGTCTGTGGGTTCTCGAGGTAACTCATGTTCTCGGCCACACCGAAAATTGGAACGTGAACCTTCTCAAACATGTCAGCCCCGCGTCTTACCACCTGCACCGAAACCGCCTGAGGGGTGGTCACGATCAGTGCGCCATCGAGAGGTAGCGTTTGGGTAAGCGAGATCTGAGCGTCTCCGGTGCCGGGAGGAAGGTCGATGAGCATCACGTCCACGTCACCCCATTCCACTTGCTGTGAAAACTGCTGGATCGCTTTCATCACCATTGGACCCCGCCAAATGACGGCCGTATCTTCATCGACGAGAAATCCCATGGACATGATTTTGATTCCATGGCTTTGAAGCGGGTGAATCTTGTCATCACTTACCTGAGGGCGTCCGCGGGCACCCATCATAATAGGAATCGAAGGTCCGAAAATGTCGCAGTCCATGATCGCCACAGATGCCGAAGCTCCATTTGAGCGGGTGGCGAGCAACTGGCGGATCGCACACGCGAGGTTCACTACAAAGGTAGATTTTCCGACGCCTCCTTTTCCGCTGGCCACCGCTATGATGTGCTTCACTCCGGCTAGCGGCGCAGGGGCTGGGATGCCGCCAGCTTCGCCTTGGGCCTTTCCCTGCGGCACTTGCGGAGAAGGGGTGACTGCCACCTTGACGTCAACCGCGGATATTCCCGGAAGGTTCTTGAGCGCGGTTTTCACCCGATCCCGGATTTCGGCCGGAATGTGTTCCTGTCGCGTCGCGATCTCAAGTAATACCTCGACCTTCCCTTCCGCGGAGAGGTGAATGTCCCGCACAAGACCGAAGGATACGATGTCCCGGGTGTATCCCGGATAGGGAATGGATTTCAGGGTTTCCCTGATCTGTTCCAGATTAGTTGCTGTCATGTCAGTGATAATTGGATCGTGGCTGTGTCCAGCTCCGAATCGTCACATTGCATGTCCTGTTCAGGGACGCAAGGTCCTAAAGCAGATTCCGCTTTTCATTTTGAGAGGATTGGGTATAGATCATCGTCATGTTAGAGCTTCTCCGCCGATACTCCTTTGCTGCAGGCACATTGCCTGCTTTGGTGCTTTCGTTGTTTGTTTGCGTTTGCTCAACCATGCTGGTCGCTCAGGAAAGCATCCTGATCCCTGAGATCGTCCGCGAGGGCAAGGCGAACGCGATCCCAATCCGGGTAGTGGCCAATGATCAGGCGCTTCAGACGATCGTCACGCACGCCTTCAATTCGCATGGTGCTTTTGATGTGATCAAGGATGGGTCCCCCGTCTACATCCTCAAGCTTGACCGGGATAAGGATGACCGCATCGCTTACATTTTGCAGAAGGCTACCCCCCTCGCCGAAGTCGCCAAGGGCTCGGTTGCCACGGTAAAGGGTGGAAACTGGCAGGTGGCGGCGCTCCGGATATGCGATCTTGTTATTGAGAAGACCACCGATCTGAAAGGATTTTTGGCTGGCCGCATCGCCTTTGTCGGAAGGCAGAATGGATACCGTGAGATTTTTATCAGCGACTTGTTTTTTCAGAAGGTCGATCAACTCACCAATGACAAATCGTATTCACTTGGTCCTTCATGGGCTCCGGACGGATCATGGATTATCTACACGGGCTACTTCCGCACCGGGTTTCCGGACATCTTCCTCATTAATCCAAGCACGGGCCAGCGCCGGATGTTCGCCAACTACAAGGGATCCAACACAGGTGCGGTTTTCAGTCCGGATGGCAAAGAGGTTTCGATGGTGCTCTCGTCGAGCAAGAGTACGGAGATCTATATCTCCGACAACGTGGGCCGCTATCCCAAACGCCTGACCAACAACAAAAGTGCGGAGATTTCTCCTGCATGGTCGCCGGACTCGCAGCGTCTGCTTGTGGTATCCGATCAAATGGGTAGCCCTCAGATTTATATGATTGACCGCAATTCCCAAGCCATGCAGCGGGTGAATATCACTATCAGCAATTACTGTGTGGAGCCGGCATGGAACCCGGTGCGACAGGATTGGATCGCGCTCACGGTTGGTGTGGGCAAGACTTTTCAGATCGCCATGTACAACCTCAAGACCGGCGAAACCCAATTGCTGACCGATCATAAGGGGGATGGTATCGAGCCTGTCTGGATGCGGGATGGCCGCCACCTGATCTATTCGTTGCGCGAAGGTAGCACCAAGCGCCTCCATCTCTTGGATACGCAGACCGGGCACACGACCGCTCTGCATTCCGCTCGGTTCGGAGAGGCGTCCGAAGCGGATTTTGTGTATCCATTCTGATCCCTTCCGTTTTTGTGTTTTTATGCGTATCCGTTCCTTCAATGCCCTTCGCCCGGTTCCGGCGAAGGTAGAACAAATTGCAGCGCTTCCCTATGATGTTGTGAGCACAGAAGAGGCCCGTCAGCTTGCTGCCGGAAACCCTCTCAGCCTGTTGCACATCACCCGGGCCGAAATCGCGTTTCCTCCGGGTCATAATCCGTATTCGGAGGAGGTCTATGCTCAGGCCGTGAAGGTCTGGGACTCGCTCAAGGCGTCGGGTAGCCTCGAACGCGAATCCTCCCCTTGCTTGTATCTTTACCAGCAACAGATGGGCGAGCACCGTCAGCAGGGGCTGGTCGGCCTCTGCAATGTCGATGACTACCGGGAGGAGCGGATCAAGAAACATGAGAAGACCCGGGCCGACAAGGAAAACGATCGCACGCGTTTAACGTCCGCGATGTCCGCCAATGCAGGACCTGTCTTCCTCACATATCGGGATGACGCCGGTGTGACCCAGGCGATTGCGGATGCGCAGGAGCAGCGTCCGTTATACGATTTTGTTGCGCCTGACGGCATTCGCCACACCGCATGGCGGGTTCCAGCTCCGGATGCTGTTGTGGAAGCGATGCGCAAGGTGCCTTGTTTTTACATTGCGGATGGGCACCATCGCGCAGCCAGTGCGGCAAGGGTCGGCCTTGAGCGACGCAATGCGAACCCGAAACACCGGGGAGATGAAGACTACAATTGGTTTCTCTCCGTTATGTTCCCATCCTCCACGCTCAGGATATTGCCCTATAACCGTCTGATTCAGCACTTCAACGGTCACAGCGCTTCAGATGTCTTGGCGGCTCTGGCAAAGGTTGGGGAGATCGCGGATTCCGGTCGGGATACGCCGTCGAAAACGGGCGAGGTTTGTTTCTACATGGAGGGAAAATGGCGGACCCTGACGTTTAAAGCCCAGGATAATCTCGATCCGGTCGGGCGTCTCGATGTCAGCCGGCTTCAGGACTTGGTTCTTGCTCCGTTGTTTGGAGTTGAGGATCCGAGGACAGCTCACCACATCGATTTTGTAGGTGGTATCCGAGGCACAGAATATCTCAAGCAGCAAGTGGATGCGGGCAACGCTTCCATCGCGTTTTCGATGTATCCGGTATCGGTGGAAGAGTTGATGGATATCGCCGATGCCGGTCAGATCATGCCGCCAAAGAGCACGTGGTTTGAACCAAAACTGCGCTCCGGTCTGTTTCTGCATACTTTTTGAGGAGTTTTCCTGAGGCGGGTTCGGGTTCCATGACGGGATCGAACCCGCTATTTTATGCGGACTCCGCTGGGTGATCACCGGAGACGATCGGGATTGGTGATTGCACTTAGCCTCACGCAATTGTGAGTGCGGACTCAGTCGCTCCATGGAAAACGCTTGCGTCCAGACGTCAGCGGGTGTTCTGCGCGGCGACCGTCCACGTATACCGCAACCCATTCCGCAAGGCGCTGACCGAGCCTACGGGGGGCATCCTGTTCGCGCTCGGTTCTGGGTTGTCCCGCCACCGTGGCACCATAGTGGAGGGTGAACTGATGGGCGACATAATCGGTCACCCCAAATGTCAGCATGCCGTAATTCATCATCATGTTGAGAAGCGCCTGGCAAGTCAGTTCAGCCCCGCCGCCCCATCCACCCTGCGATGAAAATGCGCATCCAATCTTGCCGTCGATGTGACCCCAGTCGTTGGCCATCTCCACATCCCAGAATCTTTTCATTTCCCATGCGATTCCGCCCATGTGGGTGGGGCTTCCGAGTGCGAGCCCATCGCATGCGACAACATCCAGCCGGGTGGCTTCGGCGATCGATTTGCAGGATACTTCCATTCCATCAATCGATCGAGCCCCTTCGGCCACGAGTTCGGCCATTTGGGCGGTTGCACCGTCCTTTGAATGATACAGCACAAGTATTTTTCCCATGCCTACGCATATTGCCTGCGAATGCCCCAACTTCAAGCCACTCTGCAAGGTCTGAGCGAATTCTTGCTGTATTGGGAGCCGGGATGTCTCATGCAAAGCTCTGATCAAGAGGTATTGCAGAAATAACGAGGAGACGGAAAATCCCCGGAAGGGCAATCCACGAACTTGCATTCGGAATATGACCGGTGGCAGGAAGTGCACAGGGGTGCATGAATGTTTGAGTGGCGTGGACAAAATCGGTTACAGCGAAAAAGCATCGAGGCGTTTTCGTAGTGGACCCGTGTTTCCCGTCGCGTCCGCACCGTCCTGCCCGATGGCTCCGAACAACACATCGCCTACCATCCCTCCGGGCAGGTCAGCCGCACATGGGGCAGCCAGCAATACCCCGTCGGCTACACTTATGATGCTCAGGGTCGCATGCTCACCCAGTCCACATGGCAGCAGTACAACGCCACCACCGGAGAGGGCGCCGGCACCCCCGCGCTCACCCGCTGGATCTACGACCCCGCCACCGGCCAGCTCGCCCAAAAACAGCACGCCGACGGCAAGGGTCCCTCCTACGGCTACACCCCCGGCGGACGCCTCGCTTCCCGCACATGGGCACGCGGCACCAGCACCACCTATGTCTATGACGATGCAGGCATGATGCGCTCCCTCGACCACAGCGACTCCACCCCCGATGTCGCCTTCTCCTACACCCGCACCGGTCAACTCGACACCGTGCAGGATGGTGAGCTTTCGGGCAGTGCGATTGCCACTCCGCGCTTCACCCACTCCTACACCTACCGCTCCATCGGGCAACTCACCACCGAGTCCTCCACGACCACCGTCGGGCGCACCCTCACCCGCGTCTACGAGATCGACGGCCTCGTGCCCGGTCGCTCCATTGGATGGGACCTCCATACCCCGGATGATCCCGATCCCGTCCACTGGCAACGCTACGGCTTCGATGGGGCAGGGCGCTTGAATGCGGTCAGCTCCCCCTCAGGTGAATACAGCTACACCTATGTGCCGCAGTCGCATTTGCTTGCCTCCGTCACCGGTCCGGTGCACACTGTCACCAACTCCTACGAATCCGGACGCGATGCGATGACCTCCAAAACCAACGCCGCTGCTTCAGGCACAGTTTCGCGCTTCGGCGCGAAGTATGACGCCCTCGGACGGAGAGTGGAAATCAACCGGAGCGGCAGTGCCTTCGCTCAAAACTTCGTCTCCGATTATCAATACGATTTGCTCGGGCAGTTGACCAAAGACGAACGTTTCGCAGGCGCCACTCCCGGTGCTCCCGATCAGAAGTTGGAAGAAGAATCTTTTGCCTTCCTTTATGATGGTATCGGCAATCGCCTGACGGCCCGGAAGGGAACGGACTCCACCGCCTACACCCCCAACGCCCTCAACCAATACACGGCCATCGATGGCATCGAGCCGGTGTATGACGCCGATGGTAACCTCTTCTCGGATGGCAATAACCGCTTCCATTGGGACGCCGAGAACCGCCTGACCTTGGTGGAGCCGCTGGTCCCAACCGAAGGCAGCCAGCGCCTGGAATTCCAATACGACTACATCGGCAGACGCGTGAGCAAACAGGTCTGGACCCATACCGGTGGCTCATGGACCGACGAAAGCACCACCGCCTTCGTCTACGACGGCTGGAACCTCATCGAGGAAATTTCGACTTCCTCCCAAACCGCTTCGGTAAATCATTACACCTGGGGCTTGGATCTGTCACTGTCCCTGCAAGGCGCAGGCGGCGTAGGCGGTTTACTATCTGTGGTATGCGCACCCTTTACCGAAAGCGGGTTGATCGGCGATTGGCTATTGCCTATTGGCTATGTGCCACTTGCCCTGAGCGGAGTCGAAGGGCCCGCACCCTCCACCTTCCATTACACCTTCGACCTGAACGGCAACGTCTCGGAGGTCCTCGACTCCACCGGCACCATCGCCGCCCACTACGAATACGGCCCATTTGGTGAACTCACCCACGAATCCCACTCTTCAAATTCTCACCTCTCACTTCTCACTTTTAACTTCAGCACCAAGTATTACGACGCAGAGTTGAAAACCTATTACTACGGCTTCAGATACTACGATCCTACTACTGGACGTTGGCTCAACCGCGACCCCATCGAGGAAACTGGTGGGTTGAATCTGTATGGCTTCGTCGGAAATGATGGGGTGAACTGGTGGGATATTATTGGAAACAAAAGAGACTCAAATGGAATATCTAAGGGAGATGATCTGAACGCTCCAGATGCTGAAGAAGGCTGGGGCCTTCCGGGGGGTGGACGATTTGCAGGACCAGGGTATGCGGGGAGGTGGGACAGCAGGCCTCATAATCTATTTGGGTTTGCTTCGAAGCTGCATGACGGAGCCTACCAGTACAATAAATTGACCTTCAAGTTCTATCAAGCATTGAGAATTACCCCCAATGATAAGGAAGAGCTTTCCCGTATGGCCAAAGCCGATTTCATTTTCAGGAAGATGACTGCCACAGGAGGTCATTCTTACGGTGGAAATATTCTAAGGACTTTGGCTGCCTATGCGTTTTTTGGACATGAGAAATATTTCCTTTGCGATGACAAGTTTGTTAATGTGATTGATCTTCCCGATTGGGACAATGACAAACACCTCATGATCCCATTCAGTGAACTGCCGAATGATGAGAAACGAAAGCTTACGACTGTAGAAACACAGTTTGTTACATCAAGAAGAGGTTCTTCAGGAAGAATGCATACCACCAGCGTTGAGGTTGAAATTCGGGATTATTCGACGCGCACGGACTACGATAAAAATACTCCTTGGCGAACATGGGCCGCAAACCACTATGGAGTTGTTTGGGACAAAATCAGGCAAATAACGGACAAAACAGATTCTAGCTTCGTATGGTAAGGTTACTCACTCTGGCCATTATTGGTTCATTTCTCTGTGGTTGCGCGATCACCATAAATGACACATGGAAAGTTATTCAAAGCAGAGAGCCCGAAGTCGATTTCCCTTTGTTGGTAAGTTTTCTCAGGCAGTGTGGTCCGGAGAGCGTAGTATTACGGGATGGCACGGAGGTTGTCTGGCGTGAGACTCACTTCTACCGCATCTATGAAGTGATGGGAAATACTATTATTGTCTATCCATGGGATTGGGATGATAAACGCCATGATATTCACTTGTTCTTTGGTGGGTTGGATGGCACTGTTGATTTTAGAGATACGAAAGCTTATCAGGTAGAATGGGGACCAGTCCCAGCGTATAATGTGCCCGAGTGTGTTGAATGGAAGCCTAGTGTTACAGGGGAATCATTGGGGTTTGGACAGTTCGTTCTGGGGCGGAAAAAGCAAGATATTCTTAAAGATTACCGAGAAATGATTGTCGATATAAACGCATCAAGAAATGTCAATAAGTGGGAGAATGCTTTAGACTTAATTGATGAAAAAGAAAATTTCACTTGGTTTCAGCTTGGTGTTAATCCTACCAATTTCGGTCTGTATTCTGGGGATGCTATTTATACTTATATATCCGGGAGCGAGAGATTGGTGTATATCCGTATCACCGGGAAGGAAGGTCCTCGTCTTGGATTTGGGTTTGGATGGAGAAATATCGAAAGACTAACAGAACTTAGGTCCGGTTCTTTTATATGGAGTGAGAGTATGGTTCAATCTCTTCCACAGAAATCCACTGGATGGCAGAAACAACCAAGAAAACGATGGTAAATGGCAGAAATGCTAAGAAAATGTTTATCGGTATGAACCGGGGACATAGGTAACACGAAAACCGGAGACATCGGTAATACTTTTTTACAAACTGGGCGGATGCCCTGGACAGAAGATGAACCGATGGAAAAGAAGGAAACATTCGTTGCGCTGGTGTTACCACCTTAATTGACATCGTACTTTCGCTCGATTTGAGATCGTAGGGTTTTGGGGTGGTTTTCCAGATTGGGATCGTACTTTGCGCTCGGTGAGATTGTACGTTTTCCTACGAAAAAGGCCCGTTGGATGCGGGCCTTTTTTGTGTGGATGGAAGAAGGGCTCCCCCCTCCAATCAGAAGAGGGTGAGTTGTTTGTATCCGTCCGGGATGGGACCCACTTGACTTGAAGGGGATATAAAAACCGTGACGGTTTCTAAATGGGGAGATGGGTAGGGT
>JAPXRV010000068.1:0-19209 GCA_033813415.1 Opitutales bacterium
GCCAAGGCCCACATCAGTGGACGACCGATCCTCATGCGTTTGCCACGCCAGGCTTCAAGCGATAACGGCTCGTCGTCTCTCCGTTTCATTTCTCTGAGGTCGATCGGGTTGGGATTTTTTATCATCAGCACAACCTGCGTGATCCCGCAATTCCAAAAAGGAATTTGACCCTCCTACCCTGTTCTGCTATTGATGCCGGCTTATCCCCGGACATGGCAAATCCCGTAATTCGCCTGCCGTAGATGGATACATATTCACACCGTAAGCTCGTTTTTCTTTCAATAATCAAAAATACAATGCCTACATACCGCAGCCACACCACCACAAAGGGTAGAAACATGGCCGGAGCGCGCGCACTCTGGAGAGCGACCGGACTGAGCAATCAGGATCTCGATCGTCCAATCATTGCGGTGGCCAACTCGTTCACCCAGTTCGTCCCTGGACATGTCCACCTAAAAGACATGGGACAGCTGGTCTGTTCCGCGATTTACGAAGCAGGCGGAGTCGGACGCGAATTCAACACCATCGCGGTGGATGACGGAATCGCAATGGGCCATGGAGGCATGCTCTACAGTTTGCCCAGCCGAGACCTGATCGCGGATTCTGTAGAATACATGTGCAACGCCCACTGCGCTGACGCATTGGTTTGCATTTCCAACTGCGACAAGATCACACCGGGGATGTTAATGGCCTCCCTGCGCCTCAACATCCCCACTATCTTCATAACGGGAGGACCTATGGAGTCGGGGAAGGCTTCCATCAACGGAAAAACCCTCCGGCTCGACCTCATCGATTCGATGGTTGCCGCTGCCGATGATGCTGTGAGCGATGAAGATCTCAACCGCATCGAAAACGAGGCATGTCCGACCTGTGGTTCCTGCTCGGGAATGTTCACTGCCAATTCGATGAACTGCCTGCTCGAGGCCATCGGAATGGCGCTTCCCGGAAACGGATCCATCGTAGCCACCCACGAAGTCAGAAAACACCTCTTCATGGAGGCCGGGAAACAAATCGTCGCCATGGCTCGCCGTTACTACGAAAAAGACGATGCATCGACGCTTCCCCGATCCATATGCACCTTCAAGGCTTTCGAAAACGCAATGAGTCTCGATATTGCAATGGGCGGATCCACCAACACGGTGCTTCATCTCCTCGCTGCCGCCCACGCTGCGGGGGTTGACTTCACGATGGACAACATCGACAAGCTTTCCCGAAAAGTTCCAAATCTGTGCAAAGTGGCTCCTTCCACCAACAAATACCACATGGAGGATGTGAACCGGGCCGGCGGGATCATGGGTATTCTGGCGGAGTTGGATCGCGCGGGACTAATCCACCGCGATAATCCCACCGTCCACTCGGCTTCCATGGGAGAGGCGATTCAACGCTGGGACATCATGGTGTCGGATGATCCGGAAGCACTCAAACGCTATGGGGCTGCACCCGGCAGAATCAAGACCCAACACGCTTTCAGCCAACGCAACCAATGGGAGTCCCTCGATAAGGATCGATCGGAAGGATGCATCCGGACCAAAGCCTCAGCCTATAGTCAGGACGGTGGACTTGCTGTTTTGAAGGGCAACCTCGCACTTGATGGATGCATTGTTAAAACCGCGGGTGTTGATGCTTCCATTCTCACATTCAAGGGCACGGCCATTGTGTTCGAAAGCCAGGAAGATGCGGTCGTAGGCATCATTCAAGGCAAGGTTCAGCCAGGGCACGTCGTTGTGATCCGCTACGAAGGACCTCGCGGTGGACCCGGCATGCAGGAAATGCTTTACCCGACCAGCTACCTCAAATCCAGGAAACTGGATAAGCTGTGTGCACTTGTTACCGACGGGCGATTCTCCGGAGGCACCAGTGGGCTTTCGATCGGTCATGCATCCCCCGAAGCGGCGTCCGGCGGAAACATCGGCTTGGTCGAGGACGGAGATCCCATCGAAATCGATATCCCTGCCCGCTCGATACGCATCGCTGTTCCTGATGACGTGCTGGCTGCAAGGCGCAAAGCCATGGTGGCAAAAGGTGATCTCGCGTGGAAACCGGTTGCGCGCAACCGACCAGTCAGCGAAGCCCTCCGGGCTTATGCGCTCATGGCTCTAAGCGCTGATAAGGGTGCAGTCCGTGATCTGACCGGCCTTGTCCGCCAGTAATCAAGACAACCATTGATCCCCCACATTTGGCGGAGCAAATTGGCGAAAGCTCTTGCTCCGCTTTCTATTCTGATCCGGCGATCAATCCACCAACGGACCGGATGATCGACGGCTCGGAGTTTCTGTGGCCAATGACGACGAGATACCCTCCGGATATAGCGACATCTGGAGCCGGCTTTGAGTTCCACCGTCCGGGTGTCCAGTCAAAGTAGTGCATTCCGTCTCCAGATTGGGAGGGCAAGAACCCTTTGGCGCGGTAAACGTCCGATCCGATATCCGTCAATACCTTCACCAACGCTTCGGTTGCCAATGATCGCCCCAATAGCTTGAATTCACATGCCACGTAGGAGCCCGGGCTTGCGGGCAAAACGCCCTCCTCCCAATCCGGACGCGCATCAGGAATTACACCCGGATCGGTAAATCCGACCTTTCCGAACGAAACCCGCTCAACTGGCACATCCCGCCGAAGATCGCGAATCGCCCGAATGGTCTCATCGATCTCCGACTCCTCGCTCACATCGCACTTGTTGATGATCACACGGGTCGCCGCTTTCACCTGCGCATTCAATACAGGCAATACCTTCTGAAGTTTGATCCATTGCACGGGCACTACCACCGCCAACGTTTCTCTCACTTCAAAGAACACATCCAGCCGGCTTTCTCTCAAAAGAGTTGGCATTCCATTCGGATCCGTCATCCCACTGGTCTCAATCACCAGCAAGTCAACCTCCACGGTGCCTTCATCCCTCAATTCAACCAATCTGCGCATGTGCCGGATGAAATCCGCCGAACGGCAACGGCAGAGAAGGCTACCACCCTCGACTGTGATCAGAGGCAGTCCAGTCGTTTTCAAGAGCAGAGGATCCACTCCCTTACTCGCGAACTCGTTCACCAGAAAAACCAGTTTATGGTCGACAAGTGTCGACGCCAAATGACGCAGAAGAGTGGTTTTTCCACTTCCCAGAAATCCACTGACAAGCAAAACCGGTATTCGTCCGCTCATTGTGAGAGCCTCCAGAGGCATCAGCTCTTACCCGAAGCCTTCAGAATGGCCTTGGCAAGTGTCTTGCTGTCTGGAATAATCGAAGCGTAAGCAAGCCGCCCCTGAATGCACAGACTTGGGATCGCTTGAACCCCGAGCTTCCGCATTACCGCCAATCCCTCGAGGGTCGTAATCTTATGCTCAACCACTTCGATTGGATCCCCTAACGTTTCAGCCGCATCGCGCGCCGCAAGCACCATGTATTGACATGGCGCACAAGCCGCGGAGTTCAGCGTCACCACATCAATGCGGATCCGGTCCAGAGAATCGTAATCGGGAAGAACGACATCCGGAAGGGCTCCATCACCTGAATGTGCTTCCAGCGTCCGCACCACATCCCTTTCGTAGGGATCATGCACCAGTCGAGCCACCGCCTCAATATTCGCAGGAGGCACCGCATACGGCAAATCGCACCCCGGGGCCAATACGAAACCATCTTCGCCTCCCTTGTCCAGACACTCGATCGTGTCCTTCTGGCACTCCAGCGGCGAGCCCAAGAGAAGAGTCGTGGTGAGCTTCAGGTTCCCGCCAAATGACTTCCCCGCTTTGCGGGCAACTGATCTCAACACGGCAAGATCGATATTTTCATCCACCGACACGTTGTCACAGCCCGTCTCACACATCACCTCAAGGTTCCGGGTCGCGTCTCCACACACAAACAGACTCGAAAGTCTACCCTGCGAGGAGACAAGATCGAAGACGCGATTCAAGGGAGATGACACGAAGCGGGAAAAATGATCAGCGGATATCTGACTGATCATGGGATCCACCACTGCCACCACATCCACGCCAGCGTCAATGTAAGCCTGGGCCATCCGGCATGCGATTCCCGCACAATAGTCCATCAGTCGATCCGCAGAATCCTCATCACAGATCAAATCCATGAATAGCTCCGCACTCCTGAGATGCAGGGCCAAGGTCAATGGGCCTGTGATCAATCCATACAAGGCCACATCGTGTCCGATCCTGTCTTTGAGCCTGCGGGTCGCCTCGAGCGTCACAGGCAATCGACCCGCCTTCTCATTAAAATCGGGCAATACACCTGGATCAACCGGCATCTGCCCCGCCAATGGATGCGATTTCACCGCAGGGGGTGTCTCGGAAGCCCATTCAAGCTCACAACCCAGCATCTCCGCCTCGATCTGCAGATCAAACACAACCGGCACCCCGTCCGGCTTGTAACGCTCACACACTTCCACAACGCCTTTCTCAATAAGGCTAGCGTCCCGCAGAAACGATTCCGGCGTCGCTCCGATCAAGCTTCCCGCATGCACCCCGGCAAAAGGGACCCATGGTATGCGCTCTGGTTTCCGACCCCTCAGGGCCTCCAACAAGATTTCCTTTCCTGTCATGACTTTTATCCTTGTTGCTGAGATACCAATATCTACCTCAAATCGGCATCTAAATCGTTTGAGACGATACAACACGGACACGCTTCCGGACAATCTCTTCAACGTTCTAACGTTAGATACCTGATGCATCCCTCTGAATGTAGACCTCCAATCAACCCATTCCGATGCTCTCAATTCTTATACACCCCATTTTCCCCGCTTCAGACGCGACGTTTTTTGGGAACTCGATAAAATAGCTCTTGAATGTGCAGGCCCTTTCAACAGAAACTAAGCGGCTTTTTTTTGACTGCAGCCATTCATGCGGCTGCCCAACCTTAACCCATACTGTATCATGATTCCATTAAGCTAGTCTCCCCGGGACAACAGTCTCGGGAAAAGTGCTGACCTGATGTCATAACCCTTTTTCCAATACATAATATCATGCAATATAACCCTGAATCATTCGTTCAAAAGATTAAAGACCGGGATCCGGATCAACCGGAATTCCACCAGGCCGTAGAAGAGGTCATCAAATCCCTCTTGCCGTTTTTGGAGGAAAACCCTAGATACAAACAAGACGGTCTTTTGGAACGTATGGTTGAGCCGGAGCGTGTGATCATGTTCCGTGTTCCTTGGGTTGACGATGCTGGCCGGACCCACGTGAACCGCGGATTCCGGGTACAAATGAACAGCGCAATCGGTCCTTACAAGGGCGGCATCCGTTTTCACCCGACTGTTCGTCTCGGCGTCCTGAAGTTCCTCGCATTTGAACAGGTCTTCAAGAACTCGCTCACCACGCTTCCGATGGGTGGAGGAAAAGGCGGTTCAGATTTTGACCCCAAAGGCAAGAGCAACGCCGAAGTAATGCGCTTCTGCCAGTCATTCATGAGCGAGCTCTTCCGTCACATTGGAGCTGACGTTGACGTTCCGGCGGGAGACATCGGGGTCGGTGGTCGCGAAATCGGCTACATGTATGGTCAGTTCAAGCGTCTGCGCAACGAGTTCACTTCAACCTTCACCGGGAAGGGACTCACCTACGGAGGAAGCTTGATGCGCCCTGCAGCCACCGGATTCGGCACCGTATACTTCGCGAGAGAAATGCTCGCGATGAAGGGTGACAGCTTCCAAGGCAAAAAAGTAACGATTTCCGGATCTGGAAACGTTGCCCAGTACGCCGCTGAAAAGGTTATGGAATTGGGTGGCAAGGTTGTCTCACTCTCCGACTCGAACGGTAGCGTTCACATCCCCAACGGTCTAACAGCAGAACAACTCAAGGAAGTCATCGACCTTAAGGAAGTTCGCCGTGGGCGCATCTCCGAATTCGCAGCATCGCAGAAACTGCAGTATTTGGAAAACAGCCGTCCGTGGAGCATCCCATGCGATATCGCACTGCCGTGCGCAACGCAGAACGAGGTCGAGGAAAAGGACGCCCGCACCCTGATTTCGAATGGATGCAAATGCGTGGCTGAAGGCGCCAACATGCCATGCACCAACGAAGCCGTGGACATCTTCCTCAAGGCTCGCGTTCTCTACGCACCTGGCAAGGCCGCAAACGCCGGCGGAGTAGCCACCAGCGGTCTGGAAATGTCACAGAACGCCATGCGTCTTTCCTGGTCGGCCGAGGAAGTCGACCAACGCTTGTTGGGCATCATGCAGAGCATCCACGCTTCCTGCGTGAAATACGGAACTGAATCAGACGGTTTCATCAACTACCAAAAAGGCGCAAACATCGCCGGCTTCGTCAAAGTCGCTGATGCAATGATTGCCCAAGGTATCGTCTGATACCCCAATTCCGAGTCATTCTAACCTTAAAACAAAACCCGGCCGGATCACTGGCCGGGTTTTTTGTTATCCAGAATACCATTGTGGCCGCGCACAAGCTAAACATTTCGAGCTCGCCCTAATCGAAATGGGTTTCTCAGGCCCGTCCCGTGCACCAGCTTGCAGGAATCCCGTGAACGTTTGTAAGAAAGACCTGATTCGGCCATAAATTCCCGAGAGTTGCCTATGATGCTGTTGCCCGGCCCCTTACAAATGTCATTCATCATGCATCAGCTTGCATCTCGGGCATCGGAACATCACACCATCAAATCCCGTTCCAATATAGATTTGAAATGGCGGTCGCATTCGGTTTTCATCATCTTTTCAAAATCCCCAATCACCCCACCGATATGCGACCCTACACCGTTGTCGGCCGGGCATACGATTGATCCCTAAATCACACATCCGAACCTAAGGATAACCCGATATACCATCATGAGCACCCTGGATCTGATTCTGTTCGTCGTCGCAGTCGTCGGCGTCATCTCACTTGGCATTTGGAAAAGCCAGGACGGGACAACCGACGAAAAAACCGCAAGTGGATACTTCCTGGCTGGCCGCGGCCTGACCTGGTGGCTGGTCGGCTTTTCGCTGATCGCTGCCAACATCTCGACCGAGCAGTTTGTCGGGATGTCGGGAAAAGCCGCCGACTGGCTGGGCATGGCAATTGCATCCTACGAGTGGATGGCGGCAATCACCCTCGTGGTCGTCGCCTTCGTGTTTCTTCCGAAGCTTCTCAAAACCGGGATTTACACCATTCCTGAGTTTCTCGAATACCGCTACGGAGTCCTTTCCAGAACGGTAATGGCAGTCGCAACCATGGTTATTCTGGTCGGAGTGCCGACCGCATCTGTGATCTTTTCCGGGGCCAAGGTCATCTCGGTGTTCTTCCAGGATACTTCCCTTTTCGGACTGCCACTTGGCAATATCACCGTTGGATGCTGGATCATCGGGATCTGTGCAGCAGTATACGTTTTTATCGGAGGCCTCAAGGCCTGTGCATGGACGGACCTCGTATGGGGGACGGCTCTGATTCTAGGTGGTGCGATCGTCATGGTGCTGGCCTTCAACACGCTTTCATCCAAACCAGCCGAAGAACTCTTCCAGACCAAGGTGGCCAATTCATCCGCTACGGTCGAAGATATCGCAAACGCAGGGGCATGGGAACGGTTCATTCTTCTAAACGATGGAAAAGACAGTGAGGCTATCGCGGTAGACGGACCTAACGCCAGCGGAGGGAAAATACACATGGTCAGGCCTAAGACCGATGCCGAAATCCCATGGACAGTCCTGATACTTGGCCTCTGGATTCCAAACTTTTTCTACTGGGGCCTTAATCAGTACATCGTCCAACGCTCGCTCGGATCAAAGTCCCTTGCTGAAGGGCAAAAAGGGGTGGTGTTCGCCGCAGCCCTGAAGATTATTATTCCCTTCGTCGTAGTGATTCCAGGCATGCTGGCGTTCAATTTGTTCAGTGGAGATCTGCGCAATCAGGCCGACATCAAAAACCAATCGGTCATTCAGGCCCTCGATAATGGCAGTCTCGAGAGTGTGATCCCCTTCTCAGTCGAATTCGCCCGCCTTTCATCCGAAAAGGCTTCCGAGATCCTAACCCACAACCTCGCCAAAATTGGAGAAGCCGAAGTCGTCCTTCCATACGCAAATCCGGATGAGCTCTTTGCAGCCAATGCAGAGGCAATCCGCAAAGCCACGGCAAACAAGATCCCTGTATCCACCCGCCTTATCGGCTACGACTACGATGCCGCATTCCCAACCCTCCTGCGCAACCTGCTCAAACCGGGAACCTCATGGTTTGTTCTCGCCGCGATATTCGGAGCAGTGGTCAGCTCACTTGCATCCATGCTCAACTCAGCCTCGACCATTGCCACGATGGACATTGGGGCCAAAATAACCAAGTTTTTCAACGGAGGCAAAGAGCCGGAATCTTCCTTCCTTGTCGGCATGGGTCGTGTGTTTGTCGTCGTCTTTGTGCTCATCGCCTGCCTTATTGCCCCGAAACTCGGCAGGCCCGAGTTCGGTGGCATCTTCACCTTCATTCAGGAATTCCAAGGGTTCATTTCTCCGGGGGTGCTCGCGGTGTTCATTTTCGGATTCCTGGTTCCCCGGGCGCCGCGCTATCTGGGCTGGCTCGGAATCGGCCTTAACGCAGTCCTATATGGCAGCCTCAAGTGGTTCCTCGGGGCATGGATTGTGAAGCAGGGCTGGTGGTTCGCCCCGGAGATCTCCTTTCTGGACAGGATGGGCCTCTGCTTCCTCACCGTAATGGCGCTTTGTGCCATCCTCACGAAAGTGAACCCACTTCCCGAACCCATCACCATGCCAGTCAACCCCACCATGTCGATGGAGAGCTCCAAATCCGCAAAATGGGGAGGCATCGCTGTCGTCATCGTCACCCTGATTCTGTACGTCATCTTCTGGTAAACCGGATCGGATCAAGAGTATCCGGATTCTCTTTCGGCCCGCTTGAGCCCCACGCTCAAGCGGGCCGTTCTGTTTCCGGAAAATGACCTCCCTGTGACAGAAGTCATTCAATCAAAATAACCACACTTTTCTACTAATATGGGATCGGGTCTGTGCGTAGCTACTGTGGAAAGGGAATCATAGCGAACCCGTCCGCCAAACCGGGAGGCATGTCCCGGAACCCCGAACATCCATAACATCATGCACACGACAATCGCACAATCTCCCCTGAATCCTACCCATCCCTTCTCACTGGGCATCATCTGTGCATTGATCCTCTTTGCCAGCATTCCCATCATTCAGGCCATCACCCACCTAACCCAACAAAAAACCGGTATGACCGAGGAGACTGTTGTCATGATCCCGCCACCGGAAGTCTTCGAGGCTCCGCCTCCTCCGACTCCCCCTCCACCCGCAAATACACTTGAACCCGAAGTAGAAAAACCGGTCGATCTTCCATCTATGGATCAAATCAACATGATCCTGAATCCAACAGCGGGAAGCGGGATTGGGGGCTATGCGCTTCCCGACCTCACTGGTCTCATGAACACCGAGATCGATTTCGAAGATTGGGAAGTCGACGAAAAACCGGTCCCCACAAAACAGATCAGCCCAAACTACCCTCCACGGCTGAAAAGCTTGGGCATTTCAGGACAAGTGAATCTTCTGATTGTCGTCGAGAGCAACGGATCCGTCCGGAATATCAAGGTTGAAAAATCCAGCCATCCGGACTTCGATCGACCGGCAATTGACGCCCTTTCCCGATGGAAATTCAAACCGGGCATGAAGGGTGGAAAAGCCGTCAACACCCGCGTAAGAGTGCCCATGGTTTTCAGCCTCTGAGCACCTGCGTTTCCGGGCAGTCCGCTTCCAGGGACAAGCGGTTCGCATCAAAGCCGCTTGTCTCAAGGATTATCCCGCTTCATTGCGTCGCGGAAGTACCTTCCTTGGGCAGTTGGAGTGTAGTCCCAATCCTGAATGAGCTGGGGCGACCATTGCGGATCAAAAACCCAAGCCGTCCAAGATATGCCCCGTTCGTTAAAGAAACGGATCAACGCCTCTCCGTAGCGTTCATCTCCAATCACCGGGTTATGCGCTCCAGGCCCATCGGCACTCATAAACCCAAACTCAGTCGCCATGATTGGAAAACGCTCCGCCAGAAATCCCCAATCCTCCTGCCAATGCCCTTCCCATGGCTCGGGACGCTTCTGCGGATACGGATGGGTCACATAGGCCACGTTCTCCGCTTCGATTGGATCAGCTCCGGCATTGCGAAGCTCATACGCCCAGTCAAAACCGGCCACCAGCGCAATCTTAGAGGGATCAATCGCATGAATCATGCGGATCAACTCCTCCATGTAGGATTTGTGGAATTCCCATGTCAGGGTACCCATCATCCCACGGCGGTTGGTTGGCTCATTGAAAAGCTCGAAAAAGGCCACGGTCGGGTTATTGCGGTACCGGTTGGCCATCAAATACCAGAAATTGAAGGTCTCCTCACGCGTGGTAAGATAGGATGGACGGTGCGCCACTCCATTCTGGGGATTGCCAATCGTATGCCAGTCAATGATCACATACATGCCCAGATCCGAAGACCACGCCACTGCGTCATCAATCATCCGGATATACTTTTCGCTTCCCCAGTCCCTCCAACAAGCCGGATGAACCGGAATCCTCACAATATTCGCGTTCCAACTTCGGGCCGCTTCAAAATACGCTCTCGTCCACCTTCCGGATTTGTCCAGATGGTAGGGGTCCGCAAGCGCCAACCCGCGAAAAACCATGGTCATACCCGATTCATCCACGAATCGGTTTCCATCAACACGAACAGCGGGTAGGACGGCACTGGGTTCCATGGATGCAGGCGCCTCTCCGAAATTCACCTCGGCTTGAACCACCGAAGCAATCACAATCATCAGGAATAGAAAAAGAGGGATTTTGGTCTGTGTCATGTTGGAATGTCTCGATTAATTGGACTCACAATACAAGGTGCCCAAATCCTATCATCCGTCAATTATGCCACTGGCAGCGCCTTATGCATACCGTTGCATTCCGGCATTACCGGAGGAATGCACAAACATCCAGAGAAGGTCAGTCCGGTTGCCCCTTACGCAACAGCCCGCCACGGGCGTTGTTCCACGGCAGGAAATTCGGCGCCGATCCAGGAATGGTAAACACATCCATCCCGTGATCAAAGGTCTGCACAAAAATCTCGAGCTGACCATCTCCATCGAGATCCGCAACCGTTGGCGCGGACGGCGCACCATTTCCGTTTCCATTGTGTCCGGGATTGGGTAACGGGACATCGAACAGGAGAGCCCCATCCGCCTCAAGTATCACCAGTCTTCCGCTGTCATGAACATCCGGAGCACCAAAGGTGCTGAAAATAATCTCGGGAATGCCGTCTTGATTGAGATCTGCAACCATCGGTTCCGAGGCAAAGAGAATGCTCTTTGCACCCCGGTAGTTGAATCGCCACAATAAGGTCGCATCGGGATCAAAGGCATACATGAAGCCATCGTTCAGAGATACGATGATCTCGGGTCTTTCGTCCCCTTGAATATTCGTGATTGCAGGCGCAGGAACCCCCGTCGGAGGATACCATCCTTCCACCTTAACCGGACTATCCCCGCGCGGCAATATTTCCCATCCCGGAAGACGCCGCCCACTTCGCGATCCATCCCCGAATGCGCCCTGAAGTACCTGAATGCCGTAGGCCTGTGTGACATATGGATCATTCTTTTCGATGTTCGGAATCGAGATAACCTCAAGATGCCCATCTCCATCCAAATCCCCGAAACCGGGAGGCGAGGCCGTAAGCTGAAGCCATTCCTGGCCATTTCCTGGATTGGGCCACGCTCCAGTGTGCAAGTGGTAGTGGTTATGCTCCACCTCCGGATCACACCAACGGATGAACTGACCCCAAGTCAGGCGCTTTCCAAGATGATCCTGAGAGCGGTTGGTATAATACGGTGACGTGTCAATCGCGAGGCCGTTGTGTTTGAATGCCTGGATCATGTGATTGTCATAGGTGGCAATCACTTCCAAATCCGGAGAACCATCCATGTTTCCCACACCCGCGTTCAAGCCAAATCCTCCGAAACCACTATGCCCTGCTCCATTACGGTCGGCATCGCCACCTTCTCCAGAGAGATTGTTGTATCTAGGCCAAGCAGGATACGACAATCCCGCTGGTTGATATAGGGATCCGTTCGGATTGTAGACGTAGACTTGAGAACCTCCGTCCTTGGTGGACAGAGTCTGGGTCGTCACCGCGACGACTTCTATCTTGCCATCTCCATTGAGGTCGCCAGCCGCAAGACCACGGACTTCGGGGGACTTCAATCCACAAGTTGTGTCCGCAGGCCAACCCGATTTCACACGAAGCGCCCCATTTACCCATTCGTAGACATAGACGTTCCTACCCTGCCCGCAGGCGATTTCGATAATCCCATCCCCATCCAGATCAGCCACCACGAAGGGTGCATATATCCGCGATCCGTTCCCGGCCTGACTCGAAAGCAAGGCCCCATTTCGATCGTAGACATAGAGTGTATAATACCCGGCTATCAGCTCATTGGAGCCATCCCCATTCAGATCGTATACAACCGGGGGGGCAAACCAACCCGTCTGACCATTGATCTTACGCACATGCTGTGGGGCTGCTAAATTCCCACCTCCCGAACCCAGAGGACCGACCGGATGAAGATTCCCGCCAACCTGACTCCCATCGGCCGCTCTTACCTTCAACCGGGCCGCTTCGCTGGTGATCAATCCGGCATCATTCATAACGAGAACGGTCAACAAAATGTTGGTTCCGATATCGGCGGCAGATGTCGGGATTGTTACCTGGGACTCATTCGCCCCTGGAATACTCACCCCATTGCGTTTCCATTGAAAAGCCATCGGACGCGTCCCCGATG
The DNA here is from genome assembly GCA_033813415.1 of Opitutales bacterium. GTDB lineage: Bacteria > Verrucomicrobiota > Verrucomicrobiia > Opitutales > JAFGAQ01 > JAFGAQ01. The sequence goes on from JAPXRV010000068.1 coordinate 12,749, forward strand.
CTCGAACCCGAAAGCTCGCCAAAGTCCCAACCGGTACCGTACGGTGCCTGGGTTGCCCCACCCCTTCAATCTCGGGAGCCTGAGCATGGGATCCGTCCGTGGCAGCGTATTCAAGATGCTGCCCATCGGGATCGCTACCGCTCACCCCAAACACAAGCTGAGAGCCAGCCTCCACCGTCCGATTCCCAACCGGATCCAAAACAGGAGACTGGTTAGCCGACAAGAACGAATAAACGCTACCCGCCTGAAATGCCATGAGAAGCAGCGTCTGCCAAAATGCTCGCCTGTTGGAATGTCTCACATCGATGATTCAAATCCACACTACGCCCACCTGATCGAATCCGCAAGAATACAGGCTATTCTCCAGCAGCTGCGTATTCCAGATCATCCCCATCCGGATCGGTCGCATTGATCCCGAACTGGATCTCCGAGCCAGCCCTCACGGAACGATCGCCAACCTCATCCAACACAGGTGGATTGTTCAGCGGAAATGCTTCCTCAAAAACCGCCGTAATACTCATCGGGCATGTAACATTATCCAATGGCAAGGGAATCACAGTCACTCTTCCACCGGGAAGTCCGCTCCAGTATGCAAACTGATATCCCGGGTTCGGTCGGACAGATACCGATTGGCCCGTGCCACGGTAAGCAATACTCTGACTGGAGGAGCCGGACACCATTCCACCGGAACCAGCGGTAACATTCACCTGCGAACTTCCGGGAGCCGACGATGGGATACCAATCGTCTGAACGATAAACGCCGATTGATTCGAGTTCAGGTTCAACAAGGTGGATAGATTGTCTGGTTTTCCCGAGCGGATGTGGTGGCCAATACCATTTTCAGCACAGTAGGCCGAAACATTCTGAGCCATGAATCCCGTGTGAAAACTCCTGAATGTGGACTCATCCGACACATCTCCAAGCTTCGAAACATCCGACACATAAATCAATGTGCCATATGCGGGAGCCTTACCGAATCCTGACCGGACATCGATTTCCGATATTTGCTCAAGAACATGGGTTGCTTCACGATAGACATACGCCCCACTGGGTAGCACAACATACAGATCCATGTGCTTCTGCGCGGAAACCATCGGATAGGTCAATGGCCCATTCGAACCGATCTTTCCTGCACCAACCCACATCAGATCCGATAACTGCTGCAAAGTAAGCTCTGCTGCCGAGAAACTGCTCGTCGAACGCCGTTCCTTTAGGGCCTTGAGCGCAATCGCACTGTTTACCGATGCATTGATCAGGTGTTTCTCCTTGGCCACCCATGGCGCCGGATGCCCGGACGAGCCTGATGCGTATCCAACGTTCTGCACAACGTGGATCAGGTCCTGAGTCCCATCCAGGCCCATCGCGGTTTTCAACCCTGACGGGATCGTCCCAGAAGTGGAAATAGCAAGTCCCTTATCCGTGCAATATAACAAGACATTCTCCGCACAAAATGCCGAGTGAATCGCTCCATATTCCGCACCGGCACCACTTAATCGGGAACTGTTCGACACGTGAATCACCACATAGGCAGGATTGACGGACTCCGGGTTGATCAAAGACCGGATGTCATTGCCGTGCTTCTTCACCAACTTATGCTCAACCGCATCATAGAGAAACAATCCGTTCGAAGCAGCCAGATACACATCGGTGTCACGTTTGTTCCAAGAGTAGTTCGTGGTCCGGCGCCCTCCGTTGTCCAATGGACGGTTCACACCACACGACGCCCACAGCATGTCGGCAATCATCTGCTCGGTGAATCCCACATTGCTGAACGACGCGGCATCCGCCCGTCTGGACACGACATTCGGAAGCCCCGAGCTCACACTGGGCGGCAACAAACTGATGTCAGCTGCCTGAGCGTCAGCAGCACACAAAACAAGGAATACGCAACAACCAACAAACAGGCGAAGCGAACCCCGAACAGAACATGGACGGATTATCATGGGTATACAAGATTGAGTAGTTATTTGCCTTGCTACCCGTTTTACATCATCTTTACAAGCGAAATCACAACCCTGAAACTGGGATTCGTATGATCGCATTACTCAGCGAATTGAGGAATCCGGATCACCCATAATTCCTTCATTTAGCAGAGAGGATGTCAGTCTATAAGTAATAAAAAGCCCCGGACTTCCGGTCCGGGGCCTCTACGAAACACATTGGAATGCCGTTGACGGCATTCCTTTGGAATTCAAGATCAGAACGAGAAGGTGTTGGTCAGAAGGAACGTCCGGGGTTCGGCAATTCGCATCGTTCCGTATGAACCATCCGGCTGAACCGTGACTGGGATCAAATCATCCGTCGCAAAAACATTGCGGACATTCAATTGAATCCTCCACTTCAGTCCCTCGGTGAGGTTCGTCTCGTATCCAATCCAGATGTCAAGAGCATCCTCCTTAGGTCCGGTAAATGGATTCGATACATTGTAAACGTATGTTCCATCAGCTTGTTGGGTAACCGGGAAACCAGTTACGTTGGAGTCCATCCATCGGTATGACATACCGATGTTGGCACCCTTCAGCGCTTCACTGAACTGATAGTTGGCAACTACATTAAAACGCCATGGACGCAGCTCGGGAACATCCGCTCCTTCAAGCGCCTTCCACAATCCATATCCAGCCATCGTTTCACGTGCGAACTTGCCTCGGGCTGTTTCACCGCTATGGGCACTATCCTCGCTCCAATCGTCATCACCGCCCCACAGGCGCATATCCCCTGCAGGTCCTTGGAACTCAGCCCAACGTTTTTCGATCCATGCAACGTAAGACTCAGCAAGATTCTGGCGGGATGCTGACGTCTTGGATGCATTGAACGAGACCGTCAACCCTGAGATTGGAGTTGCCACCAATTCAAACTCGTCACCTTCGGAAACAGTCTTTCCGGTGACAACCAACCCCGATGCTCCATAATTGGTATCGCCACCATAGGTGGGAGACTCATACCCAGTCAAAGCCCACGCATCCTGGAAGCCTGACGGAACCTGAGTGGCAAACCATGCATCCAAAGATGCCTGCATCTTTGCATATGTCGCATCGAGTTCGGCCTGTGAATACGTGAATCCATCTGCAGCAGAACCCTGGGCCGCTCCGGCCGGCTTCCACGTTACTGGAGAACCATTGGATGCATAGCCATACACAGTGTCCGCAGGCCAAACACCAGGTTCATTCTTGAACTTGTATGCGGCACGCTGACCCCAGGCCTCTACGGCACCAATCAGATACTGTCCATCAATCGCGCCTGTGAGGGTCGCATTGTTGACAGTGGTCTCATAATGAACCCACTTGATATTGACCCTATCATTCATTAGAGACAATGACACTCCATACTCTTTGGTTTCGCCCTTCGGGTTAGCCACGGTGTTACCATTGATGTCACGACGGCTTGAGTCCGGTTGGAAATTCTCGGACTCGTTGTAGAACAGACTGATATCGGCATATCCGGGAAGCCTTTCACGAAGAGACTTCGGAAGATGGGTCACAACACTGTAAGTGTTGGAGTCACCCTCAACCTCAGTACCTTCGGAAGGCAGAACCCATTCCGGATCATCTGGGAATACCAAACCTCCGGCATTCCGAAGCCCGGATGCTTCCTTGAAAATGCTTTTGTCACGACGAATCCCGACCATCGGGATGATCGTATCTCCAAACCAGTATCCCTGCCAAACAAACGCAGATGACTCCACTTTGTCATCGAACTTGCGAGCCAGACGATAGGTACGATCCCGAAGCGAGGTGTTGTCATTGTTCACCAGATTCAGTGAAGTAGTTTCCCAAGATGCGGTCTCATTATTGTAGACCCGCACCGTAGAGTTCTGAGGCGATACCATACTCTTCACTCCATTCAGCCCAATTCCATGTGCCGATGATCGATCCATAAGGCTTTCCCCCAGATACAGATACATTATCGCGTCGCGGGAAGCCTGACCAACGGATCCTTGGGCAAGATTCGGTGCGTATGAGTCAGCCAAATAGTATCGATTGTAATTGCGGCTCTGGAAATAATTCTCCTGGGAGGAAAGTAATCCTGTGAACACATTCTTACCCAGAATCTTGCCGACAATAGAATCATCGCCTGCAATTTCGCGGAAATCCAACTCAGCGAAAGCGGTGAAACGTAACGTCTCGCGGTCCGTCGTTGCCCAATACCCTCCGGCAGAGCCACCACCTGATATCGTCATCGGACGTCCCACGTTCGGATTCTTGCTTCCATCAATCAGGACATCCATAATATCCACAGTGATCATAGCAGCATCTCCGGAAAGGAAGTTCTCATACCCCCATTCGGCCACCTGCTTATCGTAGGCCAACTCAAACCCGATCTTATTATTGAAGAGGGTTTGAGACAGAGCTCCGCTGTAAACATGGAAGTCGTTCCATTCTTGCTTATTCGGACCCTCCAACAGATTGTCGTAAAAATCAAAGATTGAATCATCCAACAGCGAACGCTGCTTGAAAGCCCCAATGGTCGATCCCGGCAAATCCGCCCGTCCCGCGTATTTGTCATAGTTTGCCACTCCGACCAATCGGTTGTTTCCCACAATCGACGCATCAACTGGAGTAGCGGTATTCGGCCATCCGAAAACCTTAGCCGGATATGAGAACCCCTGCGATCCACCATCGAACACAGTAACCACACCATCCCACACGCGTTCTCCAGGGGCACGCAACCATGGGTTGGTTTGGGCTTCATCATCCGCCGTAAAAGCCTCAAACACTCCTTTTCCCATATTTGTGAACCATGGCGTAATGCCGTCATTTGGAGGAGTCAGGCGAGGGTAGTTCGCCCGGATGGCACCCTTCTCGTAATTCATCCGGATGGAGGTTTTTCCACTACCCTTGTTCAAAAACGCAGGATCATAGGTTACCGTCCCAAACACGCGTTTGTCGTTCTTATGAGCAGGATCCTGACGATACTTGGTTTCGTCGTGTAGCAAAGCCACACGAACAGCCAATTCATTTTCAAGAATAACCTTGTTGAAGTCACCTGTGAAACGCACCGTCCCCCAGTTATCCAGCTGGTTTTCAATCTCGAATGAATCTGCATACGCCGCCACATTTGTGGTAGCATTCACTATGCCCGCAGGACTTCCGATGCCGAAGAGGATCGAGTTGGGTCCACGCTGAAGGTCAATACGACCAACATTGTAGGAATCCCAAGGGATATCCGACAGGAAGAAATCCCTCGTATTATCGGCTTCTGTCAAACCACGCACACGCGTATTCTGAATGGGGCTCGTTCGATTCGTATCAGTAAGCGTTGCGCCATCTCCTTGTCCAAGAAAATTCCCTCCCTGGCCGGCCACTTCCGTGTTTGTGGAATAGACAAGAAGCGAGTCAGCACTCTTTGAACCGGTATCCCGAAGAAATGCTTCGGTTACGACAGAGATCGAAGAACCAACGTCCTTCAGATCGGTGCGGATACGCGTACCTGCGAGGGTGGCTTCCGCACGATAACCCATGTCTTCAGAAGACTGAATGACGAACGGGTTGAGGATATACACATCGGAATCATATTCATCCGACGCAGGCTGCTCTTGGGCCATTAACCCTGGAGAAACAGCAACCAGTACTGCAGCAAGGGATTTCCATGCCGTAACACTTTTTTTGTGCATAGTTGACTTATTGTGTGTTGATTTGGGGTTGTCTGACTCATCCAACCAATAGAATTGAACGAATCACCTGCGATTGAGTCTTTACCCGGCGAAATTAAAGTCAATGATTTATTGTTAAAATATTCTAATTTCATGTTACGATATTTTCCACCGACATGAATTGATTGCTCCAGCATCGACCCTCCATCTCACACGAATGAGGCTCAGAATGCCACCGCTTTACACGTTTCGTAAAATACCATCTTCCCCTGAACATGAGTTCTGGCTCGACGCTTGTCCAATTCCGATCACCGTGAAGAACCGTCCATGTCCCATCCAGCAAAATCACAGACGTCCGGCCCTGAAACATCGGATGAAATTTCGGGTTTATCCGAATCAGCGACTACGGCGATTCGCAAGAACCTCCTTGATTGGTACTCCCGGAAGCGCCGTAGACTCCCCTGGAGGGAAAGCCCTTCTCTATATGGAACAATGGTTTCGGAGTTCATGCTGCAGCAGACACAAGTCATAACCATGCTCCCCTATTATGAGCGGTGGATGCAGCGATTTCCGTTCCCTCAATCCCTTGCGGATTCGGACGAATCCGAAGTCATGAGGCTTTGGCAAGGCTTAGGCTATTACAGCAGGGCTCGCAACCTTCAGGCATCGGCACGCAGGCTTCTGTCACTGCCGGCTCCACCCCGAACCGCCGCAGAATGGGAGTCATTTCCGGGAATCGGGCCCTACATGGCAGCAGCTATCGCAAGCATCACCTTCGGGGATCCGACAGCTGTAGTGGACGGTAACGTCATCCGTGTCATCAGTCGGCTCGCAGGCATAAAGGCTCCATTTTCCTCCAACAGCCATGCCG
>JAPXRV010000069.1:0-19105 GCA_033813415.1 Opitutales bacterium
GTTCATAGCTTGCCCTCCTGTCCAGTTTTCCGGGGCCACTTCAAACAGACGCAAACGCCAACCCCGGATCTCAAACAAAAGCATTCCGAAACAAAACAAGAAAAAGGGGAATAGCGTAAAGCGGGTCAAACAACCAACAACTGCAAGCGCCGTAAAAACAAACCAGCGCGTCCCCAATGGCCTGTCTGATGAAACCGTGAGGACCGTCAAAACAAGAATCAAACCTCCTAAAGCATGAGGTCTACCGACAACAGAGGCATCGATCCAACCCGGGGACGCAATCCCCATAATCCATAAAAGGAACACTGACAGCGTTCGTCTTGACCTGACCAGGCGGATCAAGGCGAGAACCAACGCAATAACAATCAGAGCTACATTCAAAAGCCTAATCCCTGTCAGGCTCCAGCCGAAAAAAGGCAAAAAAACAGAACCTATCCACAAGAAAAAAGGGGGTTGAGTCACGCCAAAATCCCGGAAAGGCATCCACCCATCTGCAACCAATCGACTGCAAAACAAATAGAAACCCTCGTCTGGATTAACTCCAACGGCCAGCATCCGGAAACAAGCCAGCCACACAAAAGCTCCAGCTAAAACGAAAACGATGGCCCTCCAAATCAAGGAAAACCGCGCATTGGAATCTGAATCAACACCATTCATAGGTCAATGGGAGCTCCCACACATCGCGACAGAGCCCGATCCCATCTTACAGCAAGTTCCGCATCGTAAAACGGTTCTTGAAGGATCACTCCAAGCGCCTCCCGCGCAAGTGCATGGTGTTCGGCAATCGACGCCAACACGTTTGTTGCGGTGGATGTCTCACCCAATTTATAGCAATAGATTCCACGCGCGAACTCAACCGCCGTAGACCTCCGCTCCAGCTGGTTCATGCGATTCAACTCATTGCGCAGCTCCTCGCAGGATATCTCCTGCTCCTGGCTGAAAAACCATAAATTGAAACGGGAGACTATCCTCAAGCCCTCAATATCGTTCCGCCATGGCACTGTTTCCAATGCCATATCTGCCCAGTGAACGGCGGATACATCATCCCCCGAAAGATGACAGGCTCTTGCCAATAGACAATAATCGGCATCTCTGGAGTCCTTGCCTTTGATCCCCCAAAAGGGTCCAAAGACAATGATCGCGACAAAGGACAATAACACCGGAAACGTCCAATCCAAGCGTTTACCAGCCCGGATTCCAGCCAGCGGATGCGCCAACCAAGAAGACAGCAAAGCCAACACCGGAACCAAGGGAACCCGATATCGGTTCGCGGTGAAAGTGGCGAGAATCACTCCGGAATACAGAACCAACACCACGATAAGGAACAGACCACTTTCATCCTTGCGTCGCATCAATATCCAGAGGCCACCAACACCCGTCACCATCAGCATACCCCACCCGATCGGGTTCCACTTGAGCCATGGAGATCTCTCCTTGTGAAACGCATAGGTCTTATTGTCGAATTGCTCATGGTCATGGATCAAGCTTTGAATCTTTTTCGTCATCAAAAGCATCCATCTTACGGGATCGTCCAAGACCATCTGAATAGCCTCCCTGAGGAAATAGCTGTTTATTTCGCGCTCCTCAAATGGCCCTTTCCTGCCACTCAATTCGGCGAAAATCAATTCAGACTCCACGACCATCGGATTCTCCCATGCCTGAAGATCCAACAATTCGGCACTTTGCGTGTAATAGCGACCATTCGATAGCGGACTGTTTCCCCACCAAACAGAGTATGCACTACCCCTTTGCTGGAAATACAGTTGATCCCCCCATCTCCAATTCGCCCATCCATTGAATGCGTATGATCCCAAGAGTCCCACTGAAGCCAGAAATCCATGAAGTATCATGGATTTCCATGATAAATCTTTCCGTCGAGTCATCCCGTATCTAAGCATCGCATAGATTGGCCACATCCACCCCATAAACAGAAACATTGGCCGAAGGGCGATTCCAAGGCCCAACACCAGCCCGCCCAACAACCATCCAACCCCATCGAAACGCCGTGCCCGGATCGCCCGCACGTTCATCCACATGAACACAGCCATACAACAAGACGCCAAGGAAATATCCAGAGGATCGCCCGCAAAAAACAAAACCACCGGATTCATACCGACGAGGATAACGCCGAACACAACTGAACGCCTGCTACGCCAAAGAAGAAAAGAAGCGGAGCCTACCATCCATGCACTCACAATCACGGCAAACCCATTCAGAACACGGGCCCAAAACTCGGCATCAATTCCAGTGAAACCCTCCAATCCATACATCCACGCCAGCAGAAGCGAATAGAGCGGAGATCTTTGAAAAACACCTCCTTGATACATACCAGACCACAGCAATCGACCAGTCTCCAGATTCTGAGCTCCATCAAGAGCGGGATACAGGCCCAACGGCGTGTTACTGTACCATATCATGTACCCAGCCACATAAAACGCGGATAACACCACGGCAAAAAAGCCGGATCTGATATCGATATGATCGAATCGTTCAGACATGGGTATCAGGCAAGGTTATCCATTCTCGACAAATCTCATTTTTCGGAACCAGGGACGGGAATCTTGTAGCCAACGATGCGATCAATTCTCGTCCAAAGATCATAGTCAACTCGACTCTTAAACTCATTCTCCACTATAAACGGGTCGGCGAGATTCTCTTCATCAATGAAGGCTGGCGCCGTTTCAAATGGGCTCTTGGCCACTTTGTGACACAGCAGGATTCGCCTGAACCTTCCGTTTTTTTCCTCACACAACAACTCCTCCGGAGCGCTGGAAGCCAAATCCAGTGGAATCGCGTATCCGCCATGAAGAGTCCACCCCAATGCACCCAACCCAACATACAGATCGGTGTCCCGTTGAAAATACGATTCCGCAGTGGATATCATCCAATTATCACCATACGATCCATAATACCCGCCTCGCACAGCCACTCTCCCCGATAAGGATAACCCGACAGCGAAAACATAAAGCATCACACCGACGACCATTCGTTCATTCCATCTTGAAGAAACTGAAAGCGTGACACCCGACCATGCGATTGCATAACAGAACAGAAGATGAAGCGGCAAAGAAAACCGGCTTGTCATGGGATCTTTCCAATCGCCCCAGAACATGCTTAGCGCTAGCATCGTGTTGAACCCGACCAAACCGGCAAAGATGACCATGTGAAGAGTTTCCGATGATCGCCTCCTTCGAAAGGACATCCAACTCCCGAACACAAGATACAGTAAGGCAAGGATTCCAAACACCGAAAAAAAAGCAGAACTGGTGTATTCTCCTTTCCAATCTAGAAGATAAACCATTGCTTCCACCAAGTTGGTTCTCAAATGAAAAAGGGACATGAAATTGTCTCTGGTTGTTTGAAAAAAGACTTCGTTTCCCCAAAAAACGCGATGGGATAGCATCGGTGGAAAAAGGAATAGCGGGCTAATTGCTGCCATTCGGGTAAGGACAAGACGCTTGGTCTTGAATCCGTTGATGCAAAATGCCGCAACAGGTATCAATATGTATACGACCGATTCATAACGACAATTTGCGAGCATAACCGAACTCAACACCATCGGATTTAAAAACCGATTTCCTCCTGAACGCAGATAGAACAGCGAAAAAACCAAAGTCATCGCAATATAGCAAAGATTCAAGACCTCGTATCCGGCGGAATTCGCAGACACAGCAACCAAAGGCAATGAACCAAAGAGCATGGTGACCACCAAGGCGATATGCACCCCACCCAACATGACCGAGCATCCATACACCAGGAGCAACAATACAAATGAACAAACACTATTTAACCAGAACACATTTGAGCTGCTGTATCCGAACAATCCATGCACAACGGACAACATAAAAGGGAACAGATTGGGTCGCTTGTCCACGGTTTGAACAAGTCCACTTGTCCTTCCAGAATCAATGGGATAACGAATCGAATGGGCGGCATCCTGCTCCAGATGCAGATTCAGAGCCACGTCACATATTACGTATTCATCGAAAAGAATCTTGTATCCCGGGCGTTCATGAACATGAAGCCAGATGCTCATTATCAAAGCCACACAAATCCCGAAACTATGCGGACGCACACGGCTGTAAATATCACCGATCTTTGGCATGTGGGGAATCAGACTCATTACAAACATGAGAATGAGAACCCAAAGGACCCAGTAGCTCGAGTACCTTACAAACTGCGCAGATTGCCCCGGACTCAGAAGATACTTCGAAGAGATCAGGACAAATAACCCAGAGCATACAGCCAAAAGCAATCGCCACATGCTGACATTCCACTTCGACGAATCCGCAGAGTTCTCAAGTGCAATGCACTTGTTGCTATCCGTGCTAGATCTCATCCGGAACAATGGGCTGGGAAGCCGTCATCTCCGATTCCGTCATGGCCTTCGGAACAGGCATTTTGAGACCCAAGAGACGACTCAGACGAAACTCGAGATCAAAAGTAAACCGCTTACTGTCCTGAGTATCCAAGATAAGAAAATCAGGTAATACGTGGCCAAAATCCTTCCCGGTACCTCCGCGAAATGGGCTTTCGGCGTGGTATTCGGCAAATACAATATCGGGGAGAATTCTCGACTCATGAAACTCATGCAAACGGGCCCTGAACCACTCATCATTCTTTGGAATGCTGAAACTGTAATACCCGAACAACGCCGCCCCGAGAGTCCCCTCGGAAATGACGAGAGTCTGATCTTTGTCCCAAAACGAGGGAGGTTCATTAAGCATCCAATTGTATCCGTAACTCGCTGGAAGCGTTGGACGCAACATCTGACGTCCCGACACGCACGACCCCCATGCGCCAATGTAAATGACCGGAAGAGAACAAACCCACAAAGGTATGGTCTTGGGCCCCAAAACCATACGCCAGGAGATTGGAATGGTGACCAACATCAACAAGTGTAATGGGAGCGAGAATCTACTGGTAGTAAGATCCGGCCAAGCCCCCCAGAACATGCTGAGCGCCATGATTGTGTTGGAACACACCAGAATAGTCAGAATAACAAGCAGACAAGCGGCATTCCTTACCATACCTTCATACTCAGAACGCCAGACTCGAAACAGTCCCGGAACCAGAATAACAAAAGAAACAAAACCCAGAACCGAAATGAAAAGGGAATTTGGAAGATAGCCCGCATGGTGAAAAAGAAACTCGCCGGCGGCTTTGAGGTTACTCACAAAAAAATCCCATCCAAAAAACGAGCCTTTGTCAGTCTGAAAGAAGGCTTCGTTCGAGTAGAATATCCGATTGCTCATCAACGGAAAAAGGAGAAATAATGGACTAAGAGCCGCAAAGGGAGTCAGGGAAAGCCGTCGCTCCCGACCAACCTTGATTGCAACGAGACCGACAGGAATAAGGGTATATAAGATCGACTCATACCTGCAGTTGGCCAGTATGACCGAAGATGCGATCATGAGGTTAAGGCCTCGACTCCCATCCGTACGCAGATAATGCAACCCGGAAAGCCCCAAAACGAGGATCCAGCCGAGATTCATGATCTCGTATCCGCCGGAAGTCGTGCTCATACCCACAAGGGGGAGTCCCGCCCATGCCAACTGAGAGAAGAGCCCCCATCGGTGGCCTGCGATCCGTGCAACGAAATAGTGCAACAGCAAAAACAAACAGAACGTTAAGAGAACATTCAACCCGAAGACATTGTGAGGAGAATAGCCCACCAAACCATGGACCAACGAAAGAATGAATGGAAAGAAATTCGGTCTCTTGTCGACGACAAACCATGAAGGGGAGACCACGCCATTCGAAGATGGCATCATGACCCCGTGTCCTGACTCCGAACTGCAGTGATATGACAACGCCGCCCCTCCGATGACATACTCGTCAAAGAGAATGCGATACTCGAAATCCGAATGGACAGAAGTCCATATTGAACACAACAAGGCAACTCCAATCACGGCCCACTCACGCGATACCAAGCGCCGGAAAGGTGAACGCAATTTGATCTCGGAACGCACAAACCACACAAAAAGCAATAAAAGGCCCGCCATGCCCCAGTAGCTGGTTTTCCTGACTGCCCATGCAGACTGATTCGGGGTTAGGACCAAAAATGGCAAAACCAGAGCCACCAAAGCCGAAATCAGGGCAACAGCAACCAGAATAGCCTGCTTGCGAAAAAAGCGGGATTGAGTCGGATACTTCATTTGCCTTGTCCTTCCTCCTCCACGGCCGGTTCATAGAGCAAATGGGTCATGAATTCGAGTGCCGCTTCTCGGGACGAACCGGGTTCTGGAAGATGCAAAGGAAGATTGGCAGGATCTGAATCATACCCTGGAACAGAATCCGCTATTCCAATGATTCGACTGACCCTAAAGACAAGAGCATCCCGAATCGGACGTTCTATTACTGGTTCAAGGAGAAAACGTTCGGAAGCGAAAACCGCTTCTGAACCAAATACACCTTCAGCCACAAACTCCCCCAAATAAAACTCCCGAAAAAAACCGATCCGCATCATGACCTCAATGCGTTCGGGAATAAGGTTTGCATATCGAATAGGCATGGCGGACCAACCTCTCAAAATCGCTCCACTAGCCCCGTCTCCAATGTACAAAGCGTCTTTTCGGGTGAGTTTTGAAGTCAACGCTTTGTCCAAATGCCTCAAACCCAAGCTTTCCGGGTCCTTGATACGTGACGGAGCCCCCCATTCGTTCCACGTCCCATTCACCGCTATCGCAGCAATCATCGGAATCACAAGCAAAGTTTTCGGGAATCGAGCGAGCTGAAAACCGAAACGCATGACATATGGAGACAACACCACAACGATCGAATACAAGGGAATCGAAGCTTTTGCAGCGACCGGATCGGTCCATCCTGAGCTCATCAGGACCATGGATGCCAGAGCCGACAGTCCAATCACTGCAACGAACCCAAACATCAACCATTCATGGGCAATCGGCTCCTGCGGACGTTTTCTGTCTCTCGCCAAGTGCACCAACCAGAACACAAAACCGACAACTCCCACTCCCGACAAGAAGGGCGAATTCGCAAAAGCCCGACTCGTATCGAAAAGAAAAACCATCGACTCACTCAATCGCATTATTCCCGTTGAAATACCCGGAATGGAAACAGGATCTGCTATAAGGATCCATATCGCGGCGGGATATACCCAAAGAAGCGGGGATAACCAAATCAATCGCTGCCGGAAGGATCCCGAGTCTTTCATAAAGCCCATCACTGCAAATGGGAAAAGGCTCCAGATCGATCCCTGAACGCTCGAGCAAGCCATGAGATAGCCAGTCGCAATCAACAACACACGGTCACACATCTCCCCCTTTTCCAGACAAACCCGACTTTGCCAAAGCAAGCTCAACAACAAACAAACCTCAAGTATCTCGCCCCCGCCCCCGGTTACCGACTCATGAAAAATCGGCAAACCTGCGAGCAAAAGCACAGATAATTTCCCATAAATGGTTCCCATCCATCCCGAAACTAACGCATAGACGAGAACGCAAGAGGCAAAACCCAAAATCCCATTCAATATGAAAGCATTCTCTGGACGAAAGCCTGTCAACCCGTGGATAATGGACAAAAGCCATGGATACAAAGGGTAAGAATCACTCATGCGGGAAGTCACCCGGGTAAAAAGGCTTTCGCTGGAATACCCGACATCCACAATCGCATGCTCACGATAAAGGTGCATGGATCGCGCGGATGATCCAATATTGTATTCATCCGGCAAAACTTTGAAGGAGTGAGGCTCGTGCACCTGCAAAAATGCAGCAGCAATAAGCACCACAATCATCCCATTGCGATGCTGGATCAGCGTGTTCTTAAAACGATGCCGGTTGAGCCATGCTTTTCGAAGCAACAAACCCGCAAAAAGCCCAAAAATCACAAACAGAATCCAATAAGTGCCATGTATGATCAGACCTTCAAAGAATCCGATCGAGACAAAACCCGTAGCTATAGAAGCAGGCAACAGTAGACACACGAGAAACAACACCAAGCGAAAGTCTGTCTTTTGCCTATCCATGCCGGTTCAGCGTGCATAGTCCTTGTAAGCTCCGCAACCTCAAAAACACACGTTACACCTCAATTGCAAACGTGCATTTCCACATTTCCGCGAAGCTCATTCATGCAGTCCCATGATTCCGCATGCGTTCAACCATTCAGGATTCATGCGAATGCGCATCCCACACCCTCATGCCCAAAGCCGGAAAATTCGGATTCTCAGCGGGTGCCGTAGCGTCCGAAGCCCTGAAGGAATGGATTCAGCGCGCGCTCATGGGCGACGGTGGTCCGCGGGCCATGTCCGGGATAGATGACAAAGGAATCATCCAAGGTCAGCATCTGAGTGCGGATCGAGCGCATCAGCGTCTCGTGATCACAACCGGGAAGATCCGTCCTGCCCACGCTTCCGGCGAAGACGACGTCACCCGAAATCACAAACCCTCCTTCAGAGAAAACGTAAGCTACACTTCCCTGGCTATGCCCCGGCACATGCCGGACCTCAACCGGCTGCCCCATAATCGTGAGCTTGGCACCGTCTTCGACATAGCGATCGATTTTGCCGGGATGCAACTGGATACCCGGGATCATGTAGTCCATCATGCTTTCGGGATGCTGGATCAGAAATGCATCGGCTTCGTGTGCGTAGACCGGCACCGCTTTGGCATTGAAGCGATGGACGTCGAGGATGTGATCCCAATGCCCATGGGTCAGCCACACGCCTTCCAACTGCGCGTTAAAACGTTCGAGCTGACGTTCCACTTCGTCCGATGCTCCATATGGGGCATCAAACAAGGCAGCACTGCCCTCGTCTTCGTCGATGAGCAGATAGGCGTTGGTTCCAATCGGGGGGAGTTCAAATATCCTCAGCTTCATTCAAATCCATTCATTTGATCACTGACCCGCGACCGTTTCTAGCCTGATAAGCCCAACGGTAAATATCCTCGTAGCGCTTCGCAGGCTCTGCCCATGAGAAATCGCGGCGCATACCGTTCTGGCGGAGAAGTTCAAAATGATGGGGACGGTCATAGTAGGTCGCGCACGCCCAACCGATCGTATAGTACAATGCTTCTGGATTGAGGTGTTCGAAGCGGAAGCCCGTCCCCTCTCCGGTTGCCTCATCATACTGCTCAACCGTATCCACCAATCCTCCGGTGGAACGCACCAAAGGCACCGTACCATAACGCATTCCATAGAGCTGACTGAGCCCGCAAGGCTCAAAGCGACTCGGCATCACGATGCAATCTCCCCCACCATAAAGCAGGTGAGCCAATCGGTCGTTGTATCCAATATGAGTTGCAAATCTGCCTGGAAAACGCCGGGCCAATTCCGAAAAACCGTATTCCAGATCCGGTTCACCGGTTCCGATTACGGCGAACTGCACATGCATCGCTTCCAATACCTTCGGAGCCGCATGCATGAGCACATCCAGTCCCTTTTGTTCAAACAGCCGCGAAATCACCACAAAGAGCGGCCGGCCAGGATCCTGCTCGAGGCCCATCTCTTGCTGGAGCAAGGCCTTGCATGCCGCCTTTCCTTCCATCTTGTCCGCCGAAAACGGCATCGGCAATTTGGGGTCGGTGTTGGGATCCCACGCCACGGTATCCACTCCATTGACGACCCCAAGCAAATCCGAAGCCTTGAAACGCAGCGTGCTCTGAAGTCCAAATCCCTGCTCCGGGGTCTGAATCTCACGGGCATAGTTGGGGCTGACCGTTGTCACTTTTTGACTGTGGTAGATTCCTCCCTTGAGGTAATTCACGCGTCCATAGCACTCAAGGCCGTCCGCCCGGAAAAGCGAACGCGGCAATCCGCTGAACTCCAGAATGTCGGATGTGTAGATCCCCTGAAACTGAAGGTTATGAATCGTCAGCACCGAGGCGGCCTTTCCCAGCGGCTGATTGAGCTCGCGGGAATTCAAATGCACCGGCACCAGCCCGGTCGTCCAGTCGTGGCAATGGATGATATCGGGAATCCAGTCCAGATAGTTGCAAAGATCCAGACTCGCCCGGCTGAAAAAGGCAAACCGATAGCCTTCCCTTTCATAGTCAAGGTAGCCGCTGGCGTAAACGGTCGGGACGTCAAAATACTCATTGTATTCGATGCAATAGACGGGAGACCGTCCATCCGGAAGACGCGTCTCCCAGACCTTTGCAAAACGGATATCGCGCCCCATGTAAACGTTCAGCGGACGCTCGTGGGCAATCCAATCCGGCTTCGGTTTCATGAAGCCGAATTTTGGACACACCACGCGGACATCATGCCCCATACGGGTGAGCTCAAGCGGGAGAGCCCCCGCCACATCCGCCAAACCTCCGACCTTGCTCAGGGGTACAACCTCAGGTGCGACCATCAATACCTTCATGCTCAACTCAATATGGAAATTACACGCCAGCTCGCGCGGATAAAGGATGATCCCAATGCCGGCCATCTCCAAGTCCTCCAAAAGCCGGCAACTGTCAACGAAATTTAATTTATGGGACCTTGATATTGACGAATCCCTGAATATCGATTCGACTCCAACCCTAAACCTAATGAATTCGAGTATGGCAGAGGAACTAATCGGGAATTGTCTGGTCGCCCAATCTGGAGGCCCAACAGCAGTCATCAACGCCAGCCTGGCCGGCGTGGTGACCGAAGCACTCAATCACGAGTGTATCGAGGAGGTCTACGGAGGAATGAACGGAATCCTCGGGATCCTGAATGAGGAAATGATCGATCTGGCTGAGGAATCTCAGCAGAACATCCGGGCATTGCGTCACACCCCGGCCTCAGCGCTGGGCTCGTGCAGATTCAAACTCAAGCGCACTCAGGACTTCGACCGGGTGCTTCAGGTCTTTGAAGCACATAACATCCGCTACTTCTTCTACATCGGAGGAAACGACTCGCAAGACTCCGCTGACAAGATCTCCAAACTCGCACAGGAGCGCAACTATCCGCTCCGTGTGATTGGTATCCCAAAGACCATCGACAATGACTTGGTGGCCACGGACCACTGCCCTGGATACGGCAGCGTGATCAAATACATTTCGACGCTGGTGCGTGAAGTATCCAAGGACAACGAAGGGATGGGCCAGCACGACTTGGTCTACATTCTCGAAGTCATGGGCCGCAACACCGGATGGATCGCGGCAGGGGCATCCCTCGCCAAATTCCGCGATGATCCTTCCAGCCCTCCACACCTGATCTATTTGCCGGAAGTCCCCTTCTCGGTGGATAAGTATCTCGAAGATGTCAGCCGCGTGCTCTCCAAGGAGAAATACTGCTTCGTGGTGGTCGGCGAAGGACTTGTAGACGAAAATCACAATTACATTTCGACCAGCAGTTCGACATCGGATGCATTTGGCCACAGCCAGCTCGGAGGTATCGGTGAATACCTTTGCTCTCTTGTTGAAGAACGCATGGGCATCAAAGCACGCGCCGCGAAACTCGGCACCACCCAGCGCTCAGCGGTTCACTGTTCATCGCTTACCGACAACAACGAGGCTTTCATGGCAGGGCAAGCTGCTGTAAAGGCTGCAGTTGAAGGGCACACCGACATGATGGTGACCCTTGTCCGCGGCGAAGGAGACACCTACAAATGCGAAACCGGACTCGCTCCTCTGGGAGAGATCGCTAACGGAGTCAAGCTGCTCCCCAAGAACTGGATCGGCGACGATGGAGTCAGCATGAACCATAGCTTCGTCCGCTACGCGCAGCCGCTCATCCAGGGCGAAGTGGAAGTGCCTTTCGCACACGGGCTTCCCGTGTTCGCAAAACTCAGGGCAAAACGCATCGAAAAGCTTCTGCCCTCTCACGAGCTTGGCTGAGGAGCCAGGGTCACGTTTTATCGTGCGGAGTGGGGACTCAACGGTTCCCACTCCGTTATGTTGTACCGTCCTTTCCAATGCCCGCGTTCATACCACCGGGCATTATACGCATCTGATCCGGCACCATCATTCCTTCTTCCCTATTGGTTCAGCATGATCCACGGATTTGGCGACAGCAGAGGCCAGGATCAGACCATCACCTCAATAATCCGGAACTTTGATCCATGACACATTTCCACAAGAGGATACTCCCGAGCCTGGTGTTGATGTTGGGTATTGTTTCCGGAGAGACGTGCGGCTTCAGCCCATCGAAGGAGACTGAAGTGCTCAATGAATCGACGTTCCGGGAAATCTGGAATACCATTGAGTCGGCATTCCCGGCCAACCCCGAACAACAGGAACAATGGCGCACCGTCCGGGAACAGTATGAAACCAGAATGATCCAAGCGCATGATCATGAGGAGTTCCGCTCCATCGCCCAGGAAATGATTGTCGAGTTGGGTTTGAGCCACTTCAACGTGCTCGAAGCGGATCCATTGTCGGAGAGGGATCACCTGCTGCCCTCCGGGCATACGGGATTCACAGGAATTGAGCTGGGCTTTGCCCACAATCAATGGTGGGTCATCCGGGTTCACCCCGGCAGCTCCGCGGAAGAGGCAGGAATCCTCCCGGGATTTCGCATTCGATCGATTCAGGGAATCATTCCCGATGCGCGGGAGCGACCCGCCGCCGCCCGGTTCAGACAATCCCGCTGGATATGGGGAGCCGCTGGCGCTGAGGTCACGATCGAGGTGCTCGACCGTGAAAACGCATTGCACAAACATATACTGCACTACAAACCATGGACAGGTCTCCGATCAAAGCCCATGGGACTGACAAGTGAAATACCCATCCTCTACGACGATTCAATCATCGATGACGTCGTGGTGATCCGCTTCAGTAATTGGGAACCGGTTATCCTATCCAGGATTCTTCAGGCCGTCCGCAAAGCATCCGCGCATCAAGGACTGATCATCGACCTCCGCTCCAACACCGGCGGAATAGGAATGATGGCCAATGGATTGGCCGGACGCATGACGGATAAACCTTTTTCGCTCGGCACCATCTTCATGAAGAAAGGCAACCTGAACTTCGCGGTGTTTCCACAAGCGGATCCATACTTGGGCAAGATCGCTATCCTGATCAACGAGTGGTCAGCCTCCACATCGGAGATATTCGCCCTGGGCATGAAAGAAGCCGGCCGGGCCCGGATATTCGGCTCGCGCAGCATGGGTGCGGCACTCCCGTCATTTTTCACCAAGCTTCCGAATGGGGACACCCTTCAGCATGCGATTGCAACTTACCAATCCCCATTGGGGACAACCATTGAAGGGTCGGGAGTGTGTCCTGATCAACTGATCGAACCAAGGCCCGAGGACTTGCTACAAGGTCAAGATCCCGTATTGTATACAGCAGTTCAATGGATCAACCAACCATGATCCGCTTCACTCAACCTATCATCCTCAATCCATGAAATCACCGATGTTATCACATCTTGTCCTGCGATTCGCATCCTGTGGGGTCGCAACTCTGGCTCTCCTGCTGCTGGCTACACAAGCCACCCTAGCCGCTGTGAGTCCGGAAGCCCAAAAGGTGATCGATGCCCACATCCAAGCGGTCGGAGGCCGGGAGAAGCTTGAAGCCGTCCACTGCCGCATCACAAAAGGGACCCTCTCCATGCCCGCACAGGGAGTCCAAGTGCCGCTTGTGGGCTACTTCGAAGCACCTAACCGCATGGCGGTTCATACCGAAATCCCGGGATTGGGACCCTCCGTCTCAGTATTCGACGGGGAAACGGGCTGGGAACAAAACCCGATGACGGGGTTCAGGAAAATCGAAGGAGACGAACTGCTGCAGCTAAAACGCCATTCTCAAATCGCGATGGAGCTGAGCCTCGAATCGCTCTACGCGTCGATCGATCGCGTCGATGATGAAGACGGACTTACCGTCCTCGAGCTAAAAACTTCAAACGGTAAAACGGAACGCTGGTTTTTCGATCCCAAAACCCATCGACTATCCAGGACCGATATGGTCATGGACGCCGGCCCGCTGGGTTTCATTCCAGTTAAAGCCCTTCTTGAAGACTACCGACATGTGGACGGCATGATGATCTCCTTTCGCACCATCCTGCGCAATCCTGCATTCGAAGCGATCACCCAATACGAGACGATTTCCCATCCGGACTCCATCGATCCTGAACTGTTCGCGATTCCGGATGCTTCCGGAACCGACTGAAGCTCCCGCGATTCCGGATACTCACCGAACTGTAAACCATGCGATCGACTCTCCTCACTTTGCGCTTGCTTCAAAGGCTTATCGGAGTGGCGCTTGCCAGCCTCGCTTTCGCTGCGGCGTCGGCTGTCGCAGCTCCGCGCCCCCAGATCGTCATTGTGATTCCCGAAGGAGTCGGCTTTGAACTGATGTCTGCCACTGAAATGGCGGGACTGACCGACCCGGTTCCCGCATGGGGAAAATCCCTCGGTTGGACCAGAATTGCACTCACCTCCTATCCTGCTACCCGGATGGATCGACCCACCGGAGAGTCGCAGGAGCCCAAACTCGTCTACAATCCTGACAATGCATGGAGCGGAAGCCCGGCAATTCATCCAGTTCCGGTCCCATCGACTCCAGCTTTTGAAGGATATCAGTGGTTGGCGGACACCGCTCCGGACGGATGCGCAGCCGCAACAGCCTTGAACAGCGGCATCTCGACCTACCTGCAGTCTGTCAACTGGAACAACAGCCCGAGGGGATCAGGCAGAAGAGCGGAATCCGGGAGCACGCTGGTAGAATGGGCCTCCATTTCGGGACTCTCAGTCGGGTTCATTTCAGATATGCCGATCGGCCATCCCGCCGGAGCTGCTCTTGCCGGACTGCACTCCAGCACAGGGGAGGACCGCAGTCACCTCATCGACCAATACCTGAATTCTCCAACGCTGAACGTTGTCGCCACGGCCGGTCATCCCCAGTACAACGCCCTCGGGCAGGCGATACCGGCGCCCAACTTCCGTTGGATCACCCAGCAGCAATGGAAGGATCTCAGGACAAAAGCCCGTTCAAATGGATGGCAGGTCATTTATGGGGATCAAAATCTGCTGGGTATCAATGCGACTCCTTCCGCCGACAACCCCAGACGCTTCATCATTCTGGAATACGGAGACACAACCGAAATCGAACTCTCCGGAGCCAATCATCAGCAACTGCTCGAAAACTTATCTGCCAGTTTAAGGTTCCAAACACGCATGGCGCTGGACTATCTCGACCGCGATCCGGACGGATTCATGGCTGTCATTCACATGGGAAGGATTCCCCATCTTCTTGGGAAAGGGGAAATTGAGCCTGCACTCCGCGAGACCGCAGCCGCGCATCTTCTGCTCACCGAAATCCAGAGCTGGATGCGCGATCATTCCGCAAATACAGCCCAGTCGCTCGTGGTCACGCCTCTTTACGAGTATGGGCTGATCTGGGGCTCGGAATCCGCCCGTTTCCCCTTTGCTCAGGCCGTAAACCGCGGAAAAGGTCGCCAACCCGGCATCCGCATCAACCATGCAGGCCCAACCAACACGCTGGTCCCCGTCATGCTTCGCGGTCCCGTAACACAGTTTGTGAGCCCGTTGATAACCGGGGAAGATCCGGTTTACGGCCCGTATCTCCACACTACCGGCTTGCACACCGCCATCCAACGCCTTTTTGTATCCACTCAGGTTATGCTCAACACTCCGGATACTCCGGACACTCGCGACAACCCGATGCCCTGAATTGATCCTGAAACTTTACTGATCCTTATGATGCATGTTGTATGTCTCGACCTCGAAGGGGTCCTCATCCCTGAAATCTGGAAAGGTGTCGCAGCCCTCACGGGAATTGAGGCGCTCAATCGCACGACCCGGGATGAGCCCGATTACGACAAACTCATGCACTACCGCTTGGATATCCTCGACCGGCACAAGATCGGAATGAAGGAAATCCGCCAGGTCATCGGATCCATCCAGCCGCTCGAAGGGGCCTGCGAATTTATGGAGTGGCTGCGCGAACGCACGCAGGTCATCATCCTTTCCGATACATTCTTCGAATTCGCCCAACCGCTCCTCGGCAAGCTGAATCATCCCACCATTTTCTGCCACAACCTTGTGATTGACGCCGATTCCAGAGTCACCGGGTACACCCTGCGCCAGAAAGACCAGAAGCGCAAAGCCGTCGAGGCACTGCGATCCCTCAACTACGAGGTCATATCAGCCGGAGACTCCTACAACGACCTCTCCATGCTTCAGGCGTCCAACCACGGCATCCTCTTCCATCCGCCAGAACAGATCGTGCGGGACTATCCGCAGTTTCCCGTGACGCTCAGTTATCAAGCACTTGGAAACGCCCTCGCTTCGAAGATCAATAGCGATCCATATCCGGGCTGATGCGATCGGCCCAAGCGTCAATGCCACCCTCAAGGTTGCTCACCCCGCTTATACCAATGCTCCGCAGATACCTGCAGACCCTTTCGCTGCGCATGCCGTGGTGACACACGACGACCCACCAAGTGTCGCGCGCCAGTTGATCGTGTCTCTGAGGTATCAACCCCATCGGGAGCAACACGCTCCCCGGGATCTGACATATCGCATGTTCGTCCGGCTCGCGCACATCGAGGATCCGCACCTTGCCTTGCCGCATCAAAGCTGAAGCCGTTTCCACCGAAACCGATAGTGGCACCGCTCTGCCCGTCTCCCGATCCGAAGCAGCCACAGCATCCGGCAGCAGGCACGGAACCGGATACGATCCCTCCTCAATCCGTTCAATACGAGGTTTCCTCCCACACAAAGGACAGTCCGGATCCTTGGGAAGCTTCACGCTCCGAACCTTTCCCCGGAGAAGATCCATCACCAGCATCCGTCCCTCCACCGGCTCACCCAATCCGGTCAGCAGCTTGATCGTCTCCATCGCCTGAAGGCTCCCGATAACCCCGGGCAACGCGCCGATGACACCTGCCTCATTACAATTCGGCACGCTCCCGGGCGCTGGTGGTTCAGGAAAGAGGCAGCGGTAGCACGGCGATTCGCTGTTCCGATTGAACACCGTAACCTGCCCTTCCCATTGAAAGAGGCTACCATAAACCAGCGGCTTTCCCGCCATACGAGAGGCGTCATTCACCAGAAACCGCGTGGCGAAGTTGTCAGATCCATCGAGGATCACATCGTATTGAGCAAACAGCCCGATGGCGTTCCCGGCGTTCAGTCCGCATTCATGCACCTCCAACGCAACGGATCCATTCAACGCCCGCAGCCGCTCGGATGCCGATACACACTTCAAAAGCCCGACATCGCTTTCCGTATATAAAATCTGACGCTGTAGATTATGCAGATCTATCTCCATATTAACCGGAAGGCGCGTGAACCCTGTCTGGAAGCGGCCGGAAGCATTGCGATTGATACATTCCAGCAAACCCGTGTTACCGGAATGATACCTAATCATAGAAATCATGGGTCTTCCCGAAGCCTCGAATTCATCCATCCGGAAGGCTGTTTTTTTTGGCCGGAAGGGAAAAAGTTTAGTTTAGTGCGGATTCTTCAAAACCTGTGACTAGATGAAGCGTCCGGTTCGGTTGACCACTAGGGGCTAACCTCGAGAAGGACCCAGATCGACCCTTGTTTTTTGGTCCGGGCATTTTTGCAAACGGGTTGGAAAAAACGTGCATGGAAAAACGGGATCCGCTCGCAATGGACGCTGATTCCTGCTGAAAGGTTGGAATGCCCTCGATGTCAGTCCTGAAGCGTGATCAAAGCATGTGGCGAAATTCGCCAATAGTTGGCATATTACGCCATTGTTAGGTTAGAATATTAGGGCCTGCTAATGCTTTTTTGGTTTCCTGAAAATTTCACTCGCATTGCTAGAATGCGCGGGCTTCCGTCGTTAGGTGTTCGACCGTCCAAAAGAGATTCCTTTACGGGGGTGGCATGGGTCAGGCGTCCACGATGCCCGTCAAGCGTGCAGGAATGCCCTAGGAATCGTTTTGATCCGTTGGCTTGCGGTTCATCCATCCCAAAACAAAAGGCCGGAAGGGGTTGAATCCTCCGGCCCTATGAATCCGTTTTCAAGAATCCCTTAGTTCACGAATTCACTTTTTCACTTTTTCACTTTTTATCGGGATCCGTGAGAATCAGGATTCCGGGCTTTGGGCCTGTGGGTTGCGTTCGGTGGAACACAAGCTTGATACGGTCCGGAAACTCTTGCGGGAATTGGGCCGGGTCTTCATTTCGAAAGTGACCCCTCCGGACATCCGATACATACGCGCCCCTCAATCCTATGTCCGGAAAGTCTCGGGAACACTTCTCAATCGCCTTGGCAATACGTTTCCAACGTTTGGAAGCTCCATCGTCCCGGATCTCGGCCGTTTGCTCATCCTGTGCCATTGCATACCAGCGCATAAGCCTGACGGCCTTTCGGGCTGTTTCTGCGTCAAGTTCATGCTCCGGGGCGGCTTTCCCCCATTGTGCTGCATGAAGGCAGGTTGCAACCCTCAAAGCGTTTTCGGCGTGGCGTCCGTCGAATGAGACAACGGCCCGGCGTGTTTTCCAGTTGCGAATCTTTTCATTCCGGAATTCCCGAATGATCTCATCGGCCTCATGTGACGCCTGAACGGTTGCGAATTCCTCACGAAAGCGGAAGGCCTCAATCAATTCGACAAGCAAGGCCTTCCACTTCTGAACAAGATCGTCCGGAAGTCGGGGGTTGGATCCGTCATCCAATTGCGGGGGGCTTTCATCCTTGAGAATAAGGCAACGGCCCAAGGCGCCCCCTTTCACAAACCTTGGATTGCTGAAAAGATCTTCGACCTCATCGGGTTGGGTGCAAAGGATCACGTTCAAACATAACTCATCAACCACAAGGGGCGGCATTCCAACGCGATTACGCCGATACGATTCGAGCGAATAACCCTTCAGCCAAACGGCATCATCCTCACGCTGAAGGCTATTCCATTGGCCCCGGAGGGTTCCAAGAATCGCCCCGCCTTCTGATGAGCATAACGCAACGCTTCCGGCCTGCTGTTTGGCTCTGATAACGATCTCTTGGACCGTGATGTCCTCGGTAGTAACCGCCGGGACCGTGATTTCTTCCAGTTCGGAAAGCTGCCTCTCAATACTTTGAAGCTCGTAGTCGCTCTGGAAGTCCGGTTCAGATTGCTTCGCAAGGCCTTTGGCAAGAATCCGCTTCCGCTCCTCAAGTCGCAACCGGGATGCCCTGATTCGTGGGCCTTCGTTGGCATTCCATTTTTTCAAAGACTCGTCTTCCCATTCTACCAAGGGCTT